>JBDTIC010000338.1:0-2609 GCA_039936595.1 Ginsengibacter sp.
ATTGGGCCCGTCGAAAAATTAGATCTAAGTAAATTCATTAATGTAAATGAATTGAACGAAACAGGTAAGTTATTGATACAGCATTGTAGGAAGTTGCAGCAATCTGAAATCAATAAATATTTAAACCGAAACTCACCTTTTAGTGGATACTGGGAAAATATTATTCGTGATGAAACAGAAGAATATCCTGAAGATACGAAAATGCTGATCGCAGAGTTTCTTTATCCAAGGCTTAAAAGAATTTTCCAGGAATCAGAAAGTTTACCAGTGTTTTATTTGCCAAGAGGCAAAAGATTCACTACTTCTAATCTGGAAACGGTTGAGTTTTCACTTGAACACCCTGAGATTCAATTTAAAATTTTAGATTCGGGTGATGAAAATTTAATTGAAACTTATGTCGATATCGAGCAGGAAAAGTTAAGGCTATCTGAAAACCAATGGGACACCAATCTTTTGTTTTTACACGATAAGAGCTTATACCTGTGGCAAAAGCCTGAACAAGCACTTGTGGCAGAAAAATTCAGGAATACTCTTCGCATCCCCCGAGAAACTTGGCCTGCACTGTTAAAAGATATGGTTCTCCCTCTGTCAAATGATTATAAAGTTTTTTTTGATTCATCACTAATAAGAGAAACCAAAGAAGGGCAGCCAGATATAAGTATAAGATTAATTGAAAAAGGGGATTACTTATTATTTCAGCCGGTGTTTACCTATAAAGGGTTTAGTGTAAAGGCAGGAGATAAAGATACGATCATCGTTCCTGATAACGATAAGGTGTTAATGGTAAAACGTAACAAGGAGGCGGAAGAAGAATTTATTACCAGGTTAAGCAAACTTCATTCGCACTTTATTAATCAGCCGCAAAGCCAGAGCCTGGTGCTGAAAGGTACAGACGTACTAAAGAACAATTGGTTCTTTCTGTTTGTAGATGCGATGGAGGAAATGAAAATACCGGTTTATGGTTTTGACGCTTTAAAAAATTTTCGCTTTAATACTGCCAAGCCATCAACACATATTCACCTTAGCAGCGGCATGGACTGGTTTGATGCTAAAGTAGAATTAGCATTTGGTGAGCAACATATTGGGATCGCCGAAATACAAAAAGCGCTTACTAACAAACAATCATTTGTGCAGTTAAATGACGGTACTCTTGGTATTCTTCCTGATGAGTGGATCAAAAAATACGCACTACTTTTTAAAGTAGGAGAGGGGAAAAACAACCAGCTTCGTCTTTCGAGATTTCATCTCAGCGTAATAGATGATTTGTATGATCAACGAGATGAAAAAGAGCTTTCGTTTGAACTTGATGAAAAATATGAGAGACTTCGCAATTTTGAAAATATTCCGGAGGTGCCAATACCATCTGTACTGGAAAACAGGCTTCGTCCTTATCAACTCTCAGGGTTTCATTGGTTAAATTACCTTAGAACGGTAGGTTGGGGAGGTATTTTAGCGGACGACATGGGGTTAGGAAAAACGGTGCAGGCACTCAGTATGATGCTGCATTATGCAGAAGAAGAAGGAGACTTGAAAGCATTGGTAGTGTGTCCGACCACCCTTATTTATAACTGGGAAAATGAAATTAGAAAATTTACTCCTTCACTCACATGGCGCATACATCATGGAAATACGCGTGCACGTAGAAAAGAAGAATTTGATGGCGAAAATATAATTATTACCACCTATGGTACATTAAGAAGCGATATTCAGTTGTTAACGAAGATTCAGTTTGACTATGCAATTCTTGATGAATCCCAGGCTATTAAAAATCCCTCTTCAAAAGTAACCAGGGCAGCGTGCCTTCTCAAGGCCACTAACCGGGTATGCATGAGTGGTACACCTTTGCAGAATAATACTTTTGACATCTATGCACAAATGAATTTTCTGAATCCCGGCCTGTTGGGTAGTATAGAATTTTTTAGAAATGAGTTTTCAACACCTATCGACAAATTTGGTGAGCAGGAGCAAAAAGATCATTTGAAAAAATTATTGTATCCTTTTATATTGAGAAGAACCAAAGAACAAGTAGCCAGGGACCTTCCGGATAAAACTGAAACCATTTTGTTTTGTGAAATGGAAACCAGGCAAAGGAACATATATGATTCTTTTAGAAATAGTTATCGGAGTAAAATTTTAGGAGTGATAGATGAGCAGGGAGTGGGCCGGTCTCAACTGACCATTTTACAGGGATTGATGAAACTCAGGCAAATTTGCGATAGTCCTGCTATTTTAAAAGAAGAAGAAAAATACCCGAATGAGTCTATCAAGCTTAAAGAGCTAACCCGTGAGATCACAGAAAATATAGGTGAGCATAAAGCATTAATATTTTCTCAATTCCTGGGCATGCTGGCTTTAATAAAAGAGAAACTTAAAGAAAACAATATTCAGTTTGAATATTTTGATGGAAGCACTTCTCCGCCTGACAGAGAAAAGGCTATTCAAAATTTCCAGTCGAATGAAGATTGCCGCGTGTTTCTAATTTCATTAAAGGCTGGAGGTGTAGGTCTTAACTTAACTGCAGCAGACTATGTATACATTGTAGATCCATGGTGGAATCCTGCAGTAGAACAACAGGCTATTGACCGCACCCATCGTATCGGCCAAACCAA
>JBDTIC010000339.1:0-3297 GCA_039936595.1 Ginsengibacter sp.
GCGATCATACTCAAACCATATATTGCGGTATTTGAATTCTGCAACATCAACCGGTATAGCAGGAACAAACCTTCCCATGATTCCTTCAACAGCATCAATAGGAATAGTCCAAGCCCTGAAGAATCCAAGTATATGATCTAATCTGAAAGCATCAAAATAGTTGCTCATCCGGTCAAATCTGCTACGCCACCAGTTATAATCATCCTTACTCATTTCATTCCAGTTGTACGTAGGGAATCCCCAGTTTTGCCCTTTCGTTGCAAATTCATCCGGTGGCGCCCCTGCCTGTTCGTTCATATTGTACAGTGATGGATTTACCCATGCGTCGCAGCCATGGCGATACACACCGATAGGAATATCTCCTTTTAGAATTATGTGTTGTTGATGTGCGTAATCCGAAACTTCTTTCATTTGGAGATGCAGATGGTATTGCACAAAGTAAAAGAATGCAATCTCATCATAATGTTTGTGAGTAGGTGAAGCAAGTTCCTGCACTTCCGATTCGTTATAGATTTTATTTTCACTCCATTGCGAAAAATCAGCGGTATTGTATTTATCACGTAAGTAAGAAAATACAGCGTAAGGTACCAGCCAGTCACGGTTCAAATCGAAAAATTCAAAATATCCTATATCATTTTTAAACTCCTCTTTAGCAGCCCCGTACAATTCTTTCAGAGAAGAAAGTTTGAGATTTAGAACCTCCACATATTCAAGTTCTTTTAGATCATTAAGCTCTTTTTGTTTTTTTCTTAAACGTTTGATTAGCGAAGCATATTCATTGCCCGCCAATTTTTCCAGGTTGATATAAATAGGATGCAAGGCAAAGGCAGAGATAGCGGCATACGGATAGGAATCATTCCAGTTGTAATGGGCAGTGGTATCGTTTATCGGAAGAAGTTGTATAAGTTTTAGTCCCACCTTGACTGCCCAGTCAACCAGTAATTTGATATCTGTAAACTCACCAATACCCATGCTTTGACGGGATCTTAGGCTAAATACCGGGATCGAAACGCCAGCGCCTTTCCATGCAGAAAATGAATAATTGACAAACTCATCATTGATAATGGTAACTCCTTTTTCCACTTCAAATTTCTGTATGATCCTGTTTTCTCCAGCCTCATACCCTGCAAATTTTTTTTCACTAAGATTGTAGATACCGTATTTATAAGTGGCGGGCCACTCATTGTCTTCGAGAAATATATGTGCAGTGTACCAGTTGTCTTCAGGGCTCAGAAGTATGGGATCTTCAGTGTTCCAGTTTGTCAGATTTTTGGTGGATCCACACATACAAATGGTTTCATCGCTTTTGAGCAAAGGAGCCTTCACTCTGAATTCATGGTTGATTTTGTCAGAAACGTTTTTTTTAACTGTGGCAAAAGGAGGTAAAGGCACATTCTTAAATGCTTTCGTGAAAAACACGTTACCCAAATGACTTGTTGGACTCCAGGTGTCAATTATTCTACATGGCTTCGGGGCTTTTAAGGAAAGGTCAATAAAGCGATTGCCTTCACCATCAAATATGGTGATACCTTCCCTGTTTTTCAAAATATAGTTATAATAGATCGTGTCATCAAAATCATCCGGAAATGATATCGAACCATGCCATACATCTTCATTGAGCCAGCTAAGTTTAACAGCCTGCGATGGGTTATTGTCTCCCATAAAAATATTGTTGCCGGAGATAAATAACTCTTCTCCAAAAACAGTATGGTATCTTAAATAAAAATCAATCTTCATGATGGTATTGTCTTAATAGAATGGTATGAACAATCCGTTGAAAAACAAATATACATTCTATTTTTATGGGGATTTATATAACTGAAAAAGATAGAATAAACCAAATCCGTGGATTAAAGAAACGCGGTTCTTCCATAATGTTCCTTTGCTACTCATCTGATCCGAGCCAATAGGTCGTAATGCGATCCACTTTTTTTCTTTCACGCGCCTCCAACAAAAAGACATTGAACTGGTCGCGGATTACAGAAGATTTTGGAAATGCAAAACCATAACCCTGCTTGTAATATTCTGATTTGCCAAGATAAAGAGTTGTTTCTTTTTTAGATTTCAGGTAATACATTAACTGCGGCCTGTCGTAAATTACGGCATCTACCACTTTTGATTTAAGCTTAGAAATAGCTTCAGAGACATTGTTGACAAGCACTTTCTTCACGGAAAGATCTTCTACAAAATCTTCTGCAGGCGAGTCTTTAACAGTAGCCACTGATTTACCGGCAAGTTGCCCTATGTTATTTATGGTATCATTACCAAGGCCAGTAAGGGTAAGAGTACTGGCAATACCTGCTACCATAGACGTTGCAAATATAATAGATACCACCATCCATGTACCAGCGATGACGCGCCCCCACAAAGTGATGGGCGCTTTATCGCCATACCCTGTAGTTGACATCGTAACTATTGCCAGCCACATACCGGTACCTATACCTCGTACGGGCTTTTGCGGGAATTGCTCGGGGGATGCTTTCCTTTCAGCCAGCCAAAGGAACGTTCCCACTAAGGCAAGAATAAATAGAAAAATGAATACGGCATAAATTAATTTTACGCTGAAGAAAGGTTTAACACGATTCCACAATGTTATTTTTTCAACTCTCGATAATAGTCCCAGGCTCGACTGATAATAGGGCTGCGAAAAATCAATGTGGTCAGCGCGTTCTGAAGTAATGGTTACCGGTCCCGCCACAAGATCCACACTATCTTGTGCCATAGCATTAAGTGCATCTCCTACACTTTGAAAATAAACATAGTGATATTTCCATCCCCTGCTATCTGCCACAAGGCTCCATATTTCCGGGGCGATACCAGTTAGATCGTCTCCATCTTTAAAAACAAAGGGGGCGCTGCCGGCTATCCCTACTCTGATATTTTTCAGTTTTAATGACGTGTCTTTTAATGGGGTGTTTTTTTGCGCGTGCAATTGGGTGGCAGGCATTATACAAAAAAAGATGAAGCCCAGGATCCATTTAGTTATCATACTGCTCATTCCGTTTGATTCATTTATGATTTTAATTTAATTCTTATTATTTCAAAAAATATTAAAAAAGACTTATTACTAATATTAAATAATATAGCTGAGGAATTCACATTCCTTATTTTCTATTACACACAGATATCATACCAGTGTAATTATCTCAAATACTTTTTTTGCATACAGAAGAAAGTATACTGACCGTCCAAAGATAAGATTGTAATAACTAAGCTTTTCCTGCATTTACAATCCTCTTTTGTATTCATGTTGATTAACTTCATCTCTTTATTGGTTTATCTTTGCACCCACAAAGT
>JBDTIC010000340.1:0-14641 GCA_039936595.1 Ginsengibacter sp.
GTCGAAAGTATTTTGGTCTTTAGCTCATTATCGTCTGTTTGTCCACCCATGTTCGAAAGTATTTTGGTCTTTAGCTCTTTATCCTCTGTTTGCCGGTACGCAGCTATTAGTCCGTCCACGGCTTTTACGTCATGCATGTAGCGCAACGCCCATAATGCCAGGGCGGAGTGTTCCGTACCAATTGCTTTTACACAAGCATCCACTGCATTCATCGCTACCAGAGCTTTTACGGCAAGGTGTGCAGGAATAATAGCTGAATTGGGTGAAGCATGTGGTCCTTCTGTTCCTTTAGCAGGAGCAACAAATGACGCAGGTACAGGAATCTGCAATAAAGCTTCTGCTGCTTCTGGCCGTCCCAGCCGACCTAAACCAATAATGGCTGCAAATTCAACACTTTTAGAGGTGTCTTTCAAAGCCCTCAAAAATGGTTCAATAGGTACCTGTTTCAGAAAAGGTTTTCTGTCAGATAGCGCCCTCAGTGCAAAAGCTTTCATATCCTCTTCTGTTGCAAGCTCCGCCAGGTTTTTGATAGCTCCCTCTTTGGCCAACTGTGCATAAGCATACATCCCCGCTACGCGGGAATACAAGGGCTGGTTTTTATCACTGGCTAATTTCCATGCTGCATCTGTAGCATCTTTACCTTTCGTGATCAACTCTTGCTGTGCATAAAGCCTGGCAACACTGCTTTCAGACTGCATCAATTTGATAAGTTCGCTGATGGAAGCTTCGCTAATATCCGGGTAAGGCTTATAGGTCCAGTTTTTTGGAACCACACGCACCGTAAATCCTTTAGTGGAGTCGCCGGAATAGCCCGCTCCATCCCAGGCAGAAAGGTACATTCTGCCTGAAGCGTCTATATCCACATCAGTAATCTGCGGCAGATGAATGAAGTCTTCCTGTTCTTGAGTGTAGCTGCCATTGTCAGTGGTAAGACGGTGAATGTATAACTCGCTCGTGCCCCAGTCAGCCATCATGGGTACATGATTGTATTTCGCCGGCCATGAAGGATCGTCTATAAACAGCGCTCCTGTACCCGAACCGCCCCCAAGGTCCACCAGGGCTGGAATAATTTCTTCTGTAAAATGTTTGAAAAGGATGGGGTAGCCATATTCACCAGATTGAAGCTGATGACTGAAACGGATATTCCATCCACCTCCATCATTGGTATTGTCTCTCGTAAAAATATTCATGTATGGATCAATCGCTAAATCATAAATATTGCGAAGGCCGTGTGTATATATTTCCATTTCCGTACCATCCGGCCTTACCCGCACAATGCCTCCGCCCAACATAGTAAGTTTTTTGCCATCAGTTCCTACCGCGTCATGAAACCCAAAGTCACCCACGGCAATATATATCCATCCATCTATCCCAAGTCGTATGCCATTAGTGGCGTGGTCCGTGCCACGACTTGCGAGGTAGGTAGGATTACTCATGTGCCCGACCAGGGTTTTGGGTGGTCCATCGGCAAAGCCATCATTGTCTTTGTCTTCATAAACTTCCAGTGCCATGCCGGTTGCGATGGTATCTTTAAACACGGTATGCAGCACATAAAGTTTGTCACCCACTGATATAATACCGCGTGGGTCATCCACCACTGCATACTCCGTATGCCTGTCCACCACTCCGTCATTATTACAATCCACCAGTTTAACTATTCTTCCCTGTCCTGGTTTTTTACCGAGTGAACCTATCATGTCCACACCTACATACACTTCTCCGGACGCTGCAACGGCCAGGCAAGCCGGGCTGGGCGTAAGACCAGGACCCGAAAAGCCCATAATTTTGAGGTCGTCCGGCCAGTTTAGTTTCGCTGACATAGAATCAATGGATGCCAGTGATGGGTCTCTTTGCTGCGGATCACACGGAGGCTGATTGCTTTTGCAACCTGTAATAAACAGGATTGCGCAAATAATAATTACAATATTTTTCTTCATGAGTTTTATATGTAGTCAGCAATGTAAGAATATCCGGGGGCTTTCAAAAAAACTATTTTGACAGTTTTGTAAATGAAATGTTATGTGAGACAGGATTTATGAAATATAAATCGGCAGTGTTTTAAAATCTTTAAAGTGCAATATATAAAACAGCCTAAATTTGAATAATCAGATTTTAATAATTTCGCATCATGAAAACACTCATTGTTGATGATAATATTATTGCCCGCACCACTTTAAAGAAATTGGCCTCGCAGGTTCGGGATATGGAAGTTGTAGGCGAATGTGCCAGTGGTCCGGATGCTTACAATTTTCTTCAGCAACATACTGCGGATTTATTATTGCTTGACATTGAAATGCCTGGAATGACGGGTGTGGAACTGGTAAAAACTGTAAATGATAAACGGCCGCTTATTATTTTCATTACAGCAAAAAAGAATTATGCGATTGAGGCTTTTGAACTCAACGTCGTGGATTACCTTGTCAAGCCAATAACACCTGTAAGATTCATCCAGGCTATTGATAAAGCCAGGGAACTTCTTGAAAGCAGCCACGAAGAAGTAAATATAAATAACGAAGAATTCATTTTCATCAGAGATTCCAATATTATCCGGAGACTTAAAGTTGACGATATTTTATTTGCCGAAGCGATGGGCGACTTTGTTAAATTGTATACCGCTTCAAAATTTTTTGCTATTCACAGCACTTTAAAATCCGTCGAGGAGCGTTTGCCTGCGGAAATGTTTATCAGGGTACATCGCTCTTATATCATCGCAATAAATAAAATTGACACCATCCAGGATGGCGTTTTAATTATAAATGGTAAGCCAGTGCCCGTGGCCGATACTTACAGAGCAGCATTGAATAAAAAAATGAATATCATATAATTCAGTAACTATTTTTTTAAATCCCCACCTGACACAAGAATTGCTTTTGTGCAATGCTGATTTGATTTTTTATTCAACGACACCAAATGCCCGTTCAGCGATTATGATTCTCTAATCGTTATTAACAGAGGTAGTTTTAGTTTGTAAATAAAGAGTTCTTATCTATTTTTCATAGCAGGTGCCTGAATGCCATTGCAGGTGGCATTTGAAAAATACCTTATTTCTAAAGATTAAAAAATGAAAATACTTTATACAATATTATTTTTTTTAAGTACTTTTTTGCTGATATTCTTTATGTTTGATTTATTGCAAATGACTGACAAAGGAATTCATGTATTTGCCCTGGTTCTTTTAATTTTAGGTATTGTTGCAAGTATAGCTTTGCTGGTATTTTTTCTTTTCAGATTCCTAAAAATACCACCCTCAGATAAGCATAGGTAAATTTTTAAATTACTATTATATTGTTGAAAAATGACGGGTAAAAAACTTCCACTCATCATCCTTGCAGCCTTTATTTTAGGTACCGTAATGCTCATCTATGTTCATCATATCTTCTCTAAAAATAATGATGGGCTCATAACAGGGAATGAAAAACTATTGAGCGAGGTGAAGGTAAATTCACAGCTCAGAGATTTGGAAAAAGACATCATATCAATCGAAAGCACGGTAAGAGGAACGGTAGTAACCAATGACACCATAAATTTCAAGGGGCTTAAAAAAGATATTGCTGAAATAGAATCCAATCTTAATCAATTGCAGAAAATTTCAGACGATGATAGTTCTTCTTTTTATATTGACGAACTCGACACTTTGGTTCAGCATAAAGTCCGGTTCAGTGAACAAATTATAAATACTTTTTTATCAAAGGGTGAATATGCCGCGGCATACCTGTTTAGCAGCCGCAATGGAGAAAGATTAACTGATTCTATAGTCAATGCTATCCATAAAATTGACAGCACCCGCAAAAGACATTTTGATGACGCCAATATATCTATCAGAAAAAGCAGTGGGAAAGCACAAAGCTTCATCACTATACTCATAGCATCTGTATTGGCCGGAGGAGCTGTGTTGTTCTGGTTTATTATCAATACCATAAGACGACAGGCGCAATTAATTGGTCAATTAAATATTTCAGAAAAAAAGGAAAGAGAATCCGCAGAGGTAAAGGAAAAGTTCCTTGCAAATATGAGCCATGAAATCAGAACACCCATGAACGCAATCATTGGTTTCACCTATCTGTTGCAAAGAAAAGAACTGGATGAAGAATCCAAAGAATACGTTGACGCTATGCAGAAATCGGGTGAGAATTTGTTAGCCATCATCAATGATATCTTAGATCTGTCAAAAATAGAAGAGGGAATGATGCGGATCGAGGAAGCGCCATTTAGCATTCGTGGCTTGCTTCACTCAGTAAAAGCTATGTTTATTGATAAAGCGAGGGAGAAAGGGATTGTATTTTCTGTAACAATAGATAATGAAACACCTGATAAACTGGTGGGAGACACCACCAGGCTTACGCAAATTTTAGTAAACCTTATTGGCAATTCTTTAAAGTTTACCCATAAAGGAAGTATAGCTCTACAGGTTACCGCAGAAGGAATAAAAGACAACATAGTTAATGCAGGAATTGCCATAACAGATACCGGAATAGGGATAGAACAGAAAAAATTAGAGACGATATTCGACCGTTTTCAGCAGGCAGATGATGATGTAACTAGAAAATATGGTGGAACAGGGCTTGGGCTGGCAATAGTAAGTGACCTCATCCGTCTCCAAAATGGGAGTATTAAAGTTGAAAGCGAGATGGGAAAGGGAACTTCTTTCCACATAACCATGCCCTATAAAATTGCCAATGAAGACGTGCCGGGAAATGATATCAACGAATTGAATATATCGGATTTTAAAGATGTAAAAATCCTCGTGGCAGAAGACAATGAAATCAACCAGAGCCTTATTAAACATTTGTTCAAAACCTGGAAGCTTGGTTACGATATGGTAAACAACGGTCGGGAAGTGCTTGACATACTACAAAGAAAATCGTACGACCTTGTATTGATGGACATACAGATGCCGGAAATGGATGGTTATACGGCTACGCTGGCAATAAGGAGGGGGCTAAAGCTGGAAGTGCCGGTTATTGCCATGACTGCTCATGCGCTGGCCGGCGAAAGAGAAAAATGCCTGGGCTACGGCATGAACGAATATATTTCAAAGCCAATCCGCGAAAAACAATTGCATAATTTGATCAGCCAATTTATACAAAACAAAAAGGCTGCTCAATCACAAAAGGAACATGTTCAGGTATTAACTCCTACCGCTTACAAATATATCAACCTGGACTACATGAGGGAAATTAGTGAGGGCGATAAAGAATATGAAAAAACGGTTACCGGACAATTTATTGAAGCAATTACAAGGGAGCTAGACGCGCTTGAAGTGTCATGGCGTAACAAAGATATGCCAGCCTTACGGAGTATTGCGCACAATATGAAAACGACTATATCTGTAATGGGACTCAATGAAATACTACAACCTCCTTTAGATGTGCTGGAGTACGAAATTCTGTCTGACGAGAGCTTTCAAAAGAGCATGTCATCTATTCATTTAGTTGGTACGGGTGCATTAACGGAAGCTCAAAGTTTGTATGCAACGTTTTAAATACTGTTTACGTTTAGCGTTAATTACAAAGATTTCAAATGACAACCTTTCCACCTTTTGCTTCGATTACTTTGTAACAAGGACTATTTTCTTTTGCATACTTTAAACCGTGTCTCCACCATTCTTTCATCTTTAGTGGGTCAAATATCAACGAATTGGTGGTTAGGGTTTGCGGAGGTTGATAAATATTCAGACTAACATTCTTTTGCATCCCTTCCATTTGCCCGATCAACAAGTCGTCCATTTGAATTTGATTCAGCATAAAGTCAAAAGCTCTTTCGGTAAGCTCCAGTGCATTGCGAACGGGGGGGTTATTAATCTCCCGCCTTTCGGCTTTCAGAATGATCACATCAATTTCAGTCGCACCCATTTTAATAGCATGGGAAACAGGCACGATATTTCCAAGACCTCCATCAGCGTATTCAGCATTATTTTTTTGCAAAAGACTCATAAAGGGAACCACATTGGATGATGCCCACATCCAATCGCAAAAATCCTCATAATTGCAGTTTTTTGCCAATTTATACTCCACCTGCATCGTGGTAAGGTTGGAAACCGTAATCACCACGTCTGGACCGCCAGTCTGTATTTTCAAAAAGTCTTCTGTAGTTAAAAACTGCCTTATCAGGTTTCTGAGGTTCAGGCTTTCCCCAAATGTTTTCTTTCTCTGCAGAAACATTTTCAGAATACCCAGGTGATTAATTTTAGTTTTAAATACATCCTTTTTTTTGTTTATAACGAAAGGATTTACATTAAAAATGTCTGCCTGTGTTACAGATGTAAAAATCTTGTGTAGTTTTTCTAGGTCTCCTAAAGAAAGCAGGGGGATCAGCAGTGAGCCTGCTGAAGTCCCCATAAACAGATCATATTGTTTTTTACAATCCTGTATTAAAAATTGAGCAATGCCACCTGCAAAAGCTCCTTTACTGCCGCCACCCGATATAACCAATGCTTTCATATCTTATTAATATTTAAAAATAAGTGAATTTCCATAGGCTTACAATGAGTATTGTCTCTCTATAATCCAGATTCCATAATATATTGCCCTCGTCACCGATTAGTTTTGCCCCTTCATCGATTGCTAGACCCAATCTGCGCTTTGGCACAATAAATTTGTACCTGATTCAAATATCTAACATTTAAAAAACATTTAAAATTAAAAAAAATGAAAAAGTTATTTCTACTGATTGCAGCATCCTTCGTAATGGGTGAAGCAGTCAATGCACAAACTACAGCGGCTTACCTCAAAAGAGAAACAGCCACTCTTAAAAAAGACATAAGGCATGATAAAAAAGTAGATCAAAAAATGGATAAAGAAGCAAGACAGGAAAGAAGAAAATTGAGAAAATTGGAAGGCAACGAGGTCAGCTATCAATCCAAGCAGGCGTTTGCAACCGATTTCAGCAACATCACACCTATCTCTTCTCAAAGACTCGACAATTTCGATGAATTCACTTTTACTACTAAGAAAGGGATAACCAAGTCAGCTTATTATGATCCAGATTCAAAACTGGTGGGAACTGTTGAAGATAAAACTTTCGCAGATTTACCATCGCAAGCGCAGAAGGCAATACGCGATCAATATAAAGATTATACTCCTGGCGATGTAATTTTATTTGACAGTAACGAACCAAACATAACCGATATGATCTTATATGGACTCCAGTTTGAGAGCCAGGACAGCTATTTTATAGAAATGAAAAAATCCGGCGAAAAAATTGTATTGCAAGTTAAGATGGATGGGGAAGTTAGTTTCTTTACACAACTTACCTAAATGTGGATACACTTACCAAAGGCTTCGAAGTAGCGATATTCCGAAGCCTTTTTATGTAGTAATCTAATATCTTTATGTCTGGTATCAAAAAACAATAATGGTCTACAATAAAAACCTTAAAAAACTTCCTGAATAGCCTGGCACACCCAAGAGTCATCGTTTTTTTGCTCGTAGGAGTTGGCATTATTTTTCTTACTTTCCTCACTACTGATAATGCTCTTGAAATTGCCAACTCTGGCATGGCTTCTGTTTTTACAGGTATATCAGTTAACAATTTTTTTATTAAAGTATTTAATTAAACGTTTATTAAATAGAAGAATATGGAAAATTTTATCAGCGATATATCAGGAAAGAAATTCCCGGCTTCCGAAAGAATGTCGGGTAAATTATTGCGGGCCGGACTCCTGAACGAAATACGAAAAGAATACCCTTCTTTTAACGAAGATGCATATTGTTCCATTTCAGAATTAAATCATTACAGGCAGTTGTACGTAAGGAATTTATTATCAAAAGAGGTAGGAACGATTACAGAGCTTGAACAAACTGTTTTAGATAATATCAATCACAATCACCTGATTGCAGATGAAGCTAGTGACATAAAAAACCCGGCTACCAGGGGGCAACGATGGGCAGATCGTATCGCTACCTTCGGGGGGAGCTGGAAATTCTTAGGCATTTTTGGCTTGTTTCTTTTAGGCTGGATGCTTTTAAATATATGGTGGCTTCACAACAAGGGCTTTGATCCATATCCCTTTATTTTGCTCAACTTAATTCTATCATGCATTGCTGCTGTGCAGGCGCCGGTAATTATGATGAGCCAAAACCGCCAGGAAGAAAAAGATCGTGAGAGATCTAAAAATGACTACATGGTGAATTTAAAAAGTGAATTGGAAGTACGTATGCTTCACGAGAAAATAGACCAGTTGCTAATTACCCAGGAAGAAAATCTGATTGAAATGCAACAGTCCCAGATCAACCAGATGCATGAACTAATAAAAAAGATAGAAGGCAAAAAATGACTCCCTGTACTATATTAAAATTCTTATGATCATCCGACACAAACTGTTTTTTATAATTGAATATGCCAAACCGGCCGGCCTGGCACTGAAATAATAACCGCCAATCTGCTGCTTTTTCAGGGTCTTAATCGGGCATCACTTAATAATTTAATATCTCCTTCATGCTGATTGGTTTGCATATGCTGATTTGCCGTTGACCTCAGCAACCGATTGTTTTTGCCTATTCAACGACTGGTATTTTATCTATGCATTTTGGCATAATAAATTTGTATCTGATTTTAATATCTAAAATCTTTAAACAATAAAAATAAAAATAATGAAAAAATTATTCCTGCTGATTGCAGCGTCTTTTATGGTAGCTGCAACAGTTAATGCACAAACCACGGCGGCTTCTCTCAGAAGAGAAATTAAGCTCGACAAAAAAGATGGAAAAAAGATGGAAAAAAAGGAAGAAAGAAAAGCTCTGAGAAAACTGGAAGGTAGTGAAGTTAGCTACCAGTCTAAACAGGCATTCGAGGGCGATTTTAACCACATTACTCCAATATCCTCAAAAAGACTAGACAATTTCGATGAATTCACCTTTACCAACAAAAAAGGCATAACCAAGTCAGCCTATTATGACGGAGACTCAAAACTGGTGGGAACCGTTGAGGATAAAACCTTTGCAGATCTACCTGTAAAAGGCCGGGAATACATTAGCAAACATTTCTCAGATTATACTCCGGGAGACGTAATATTCTATGACGATAACGAGTTTAATGAAACCGATATGATCATATATGGGCTTCAGTTTGCAGATCAGGACAGCTATTTTGTCGAACTGAAAAAACCAGGCGAAAAAATAGTGTTACAGATACTGAAGGATGGCGATGTAATCTTTTTTACACAGCTTACTTAGCGCCTGATAGAATTATTTGGCAAGTTATAAATTCAAAAAAGGCCGGGCTTCGGAGTAGCAATACTGCGAAGCCTTTTTTTTGGTATTGATATCTTTTTATGGCAGTGATAAATAAAAAAAATATGACAAATAATAAAAGTTTTAAAAATTTCCTGCAAATTGTGAGACATCCAAAAGTTGTCATTTTTATGTTGGTAGGAATTGGTATTATTTTTCTTACTTTCCTTACTGATAATAATGCCCTCGAGATCGCAATATCCGGTATAGCCTCAGTTTTTATAGGCATAGCGGTTAATAATTTTTCTATTATAGATACACACCAAACAGAAGAAAATAAGCTAAAGCCCAAAATTGCGCATTCCCTGGAAATGATGTATATCACCATTAACAAAATCAAAAGAATTCAAGCAGAAATTAACGGGAATGATTATATAAAAAATGAATTGACCGAACTGGAACAGTATATGCGCCTCGCCGTAGAATTAATAAAAGAAGCGGAGTTAACGTAATGATTTGCTTCTTTTAGAAAATATTCTTCCATTAAAAAACATTAGTCTCTTTAAATTCAATTAACCGTTGCTAAATAAAAAGCTTTATTAAGTAAAAAAATAGGGGAATTTTTATCAGCGTGACTGGTGTTACAAAGTGAAATATATTATAAGTACAGCCGCAACATTGAAACCCGAAGTATTAAACGACGGTTTTTGCCAGTTTGGCGACTGGCCTATTTTCCAACTCATTGATGTTAGTAGCTTTATATTTCAAAAAAAAGCCATGAATAAGATGATCAAATACGGCGCTACTCTATTATTGATCCTGTCTATAAATAAATCATTAAATGCCCAGGAGTACTATAGCATTTATAAAACTTTTGACGCGGTTATGTTACAGACACAAGGGAATCACACTATTGAGCAAATATTAAACGGCGCAACCATCATACTTCCCAACAATTCAAACAAGTTGAATGTTTTATTGAATATACCCTACAGTTCCATTGACAATAAATTTGATACTGATTCGGCAGATGTCACCGGATTATTATTTAGCCTTGCAATAGATATAGACCGGATTGAGATACAGGAAAATCTCACCTCTTCTAAAACATTTATCACACATGGTTTGCTGTCATTAAATGGCATTACGAAATCGGTAATGGTTAGTTATATGCCCATTGCATCGGGCACAGAAGAAGATGGCAACTTTAATATCTCTATGGTTATTCAATTCAATGCTGTAGATTTTAATCTTGACATACTGAATAGCAGCAGGCAGTTTCAATTTGAAATAGAGAACGCAAAAGTAAACAGGGTATAAGCGCTGCTCCTGCATAAAGTCGAATTTTTTGAGTGCATCCCAAATATTTTGATGTCGATTAGATATTTTTTTTAATCACCTATACCTCGTGCAGGGTAAAACATCCTCCCATAAAAAAATAAAATTTCAGAAGTCAGCGATTAATCTGCCTTTCAGTTATTTGTATTGTAGATTTTTATTGCATTCTCTCTATCACCCTGCACATTGACCTTCGTCATCCACAATGGCTTTGCATTATTAAAAAATAATACAGGCGCAGTTGTAGCTCCTTCAACATCAAAATTCTGCAAGGTTACTTTTTTCGCATCGTCAACCATTAACGCTGTTCTGTAATCTTTCTTTTTAGTGACCAGCCTGATATTATTTAAGATAAGCCCATTTAGATGCCTCACATATAAGCCCCATAAAGGTATCTCTCCGAACATGGAAAACTCAGGATAATCGGCGATGCCTTCCGGTATTCTCTTAAAGGACTCCAATGGCGAATAAGCAAGTGAGGAATCGCAGCCACCATCATATATGATCGTAATATTTTTGAGCACTACATTTTCATCTGGATGACCGGGAATACCGCTTATAGAAGAAGGGAAAACATTATGAGGAATTAAAGCTGAATTGGTATCAATACTGAAGTCATACCAGGGAGCACCATGCGTATAATGAATGTTAGTATCTTCTTTTTGGGCCGGCATCCGTAATTCGGGGCCAGCCATCGGGTAACCTTTGTCGGGCTTCCCGGTTGGTACTTCCACCCGCACATCATGGATAAATACATTTCTTAGCTGGCTTATCACTTCATCTTTATTCCGATGACCCAATTATAAAAATAGCATTGCCGGTATTAACCGCGTTGATATGTTCCACTCCTATATCCTCCAATACGCCGCCATCCACCGATTCAATGGCAATAGCGGAACGGTAGGTATCATACACTTCAATATTTTTTATCATAATATTCCTGAATCCGCCGCCTGATGCGGTTCCCAATTTTACTGCGCCCGCACTTGAACGAACCCTGCAGTTGGCCATGTAGATATTCTGGCAACGCCGGTTTCTATCCTGTGATTTTAAACAAATACCATCGTCAGCTACATTGATAAAGCAGTTGGTTATTTTAACGTCGTCGCAATCCACTATATCTGTTCCATCATTATTTAAGAATGTATTGCTATCCACATGAACACTATCCATCAACAGGCCGGTACAATTTCTATAATCCTGTATCCAGGCCGTTCCGTTTTGTAAGTGAATACTTTTTTATAGTAATGTTTTTGCAATTATTGAAACGGATCATACGTGGCCGGTTGCTCTCACCCGGCCTTCGCTGATGCCAGTCATTGAACTGCTTCCATTCACTATCATACAATTCGCCTGCAATCAATTTATTATAAATGTCCTGGATCAAAAGATCACACTGTCCATCAATTATTCCCTTGCCTGTAATAGAAATGTTTTGAGCATCGTTGGCCATGATCCATCCGGAAACCTGCTCGCTTGGCCCGTAGTCAGCCCTGTTAGTACTTGCCAGCAATATGGCTTCTTCATTAACGAAAAGTTCAACGTTTGATTTGATATAAATAACTCCTGTCAAAAAACGACCTTTTGGAATAATCACTTTTCCTCCACCGTTTTTATATGCATCGTCAATGGCATGCTGAATAGCAACCACATTATCAGATACACCATCAGGCTTTGCGCCATAATCGGTTATCAGAAAATCTTTTTGTTGGGAATAAGTTGCTGCAAATGTGAGAAACGTTACAAATAATAAACTGATTTTTTTCAATACTGTATTTTAAAAAGAGGGTGTCATTTATTCGAAGGATATGCTGATGCCGTGTCTCACATACCTTGTCTTATCTTTCCAAACTCAGATTCCACAGAATTTTTCTTGGTGATCTTTGTGTTTTTCCCGAAAAAAACCAGAACAGGTGTGGGATCAATAGTAGCAACATTTTAGAGGTAATTGAATATCAACTGCTAAGCATTAAACCACATGTCCTCTATCGACCATTACGTCAGATAGCTTGACAGGTTGGCCACTTTCCACAGATCTTTTTGCTGCGTAGGCAATTTGCGTAGCCTTCAAGCCATCTATACCACCTGCAGGCATTTCCTTATCGTTAACCAGGGCATCAATAAATAATTCAATTTCTTTCAAATAAGATTTGGCATACCGGTCCATAAAAAAATCGAGTGGTAAGGCATGATGAATGCCCTCTTCATTATATAACACATTGCGATTGTGAAGATTATTTTCTACCTGTATCATTCCACCACTGCCAAAAATCTCAAGTCGTTGATCATACCCATAAGAAGCTTTCCGGCTGTTATCAATCACTGCGTAGGTGCCATCCTCAAAGATCAATGTGGTCAACGCTGTATCAATATCTCCTGCCGCGCCAATTTCTTTATCTATAATATTCAATCCTTTGGAAAAAACTTCTACCACTTCTTTACCCATGATATACCTGGCCATATCAAAATCGTGTATCGCCATATCCATAAACAAGCCTCCGGAATTTTTTATGTAATCAATCGGTGGCGGGCCTGGATCGCGACTCGTAATTTTTACGATCTGGACATCACCTATTTTTCCATCACGAACTGATTGAAATGCCTGCCTGAAATCCGGATCGAACCTGCGATTAAAACCCAGCATTAACTTGACTCCAGCCTCCCTGGCCATGTCAGTTAAAGCCGTTGTCCTTTCCAGCGAAAGATCCATTGGCTTTTCACAAAAAACGTGTTTGCCATTTTTAATTCCTTTTTCAATCAAATCAGCATGTGAACTGGTAGGAGTACAAACTAAAATAGCATCCACCTGTGGCAATGCTATCACCTCATCCGGATTCTCAGAAAAAATCACTTCATTATAAGTTTCTGTAAATGCTTTATCATAATAAGGATCTGCCACTGCTACTATCTCAGCACCTGGCAGTTGGTGTTGAATGTTATTAAAATGAATCTTACCAATACGCCCCATTCCCATCAACGCAATTTTTACCTGCTTCATCTTGTGTGATTTAAATTTAATTTTTTAAAAATGATTTATTATAAGCCCTTACCCTGTAAATATTTCCTGTTGTTTTCAGCACACTTTTTGGGATTTCCCATACCGGGTAATACATCCTGCTCCACTACGATCCATCCGTCATAATTTTTGTTTTTCAGGAATTGAATGACCGCTTCAAAATCTACACTTCCTTTCCCGAGTTCGCAAAAAACACCATTCCGCACAGACTGGAAATAATCCCAATTATGCTTTGCAGAAGACGCTGCCAACTCATCCGAAAAATCTTTAAAATGTACATGCCATATCCTGTTCCAATGTTTCTCCAACATACCAATAACATCTTTGCCCCCGCCAAATTTGTAATGACCCGTATCGAAACATAGCCCAACTAAGCTGGGGTCAGTTATTTGCAAAAAGGCATTGATCTCATCAGGCGTTTCAATGTAACCTGCGCAGTGGTTATGGAACACGGTTCTAATTCCAAATTTATCTTTCACCGCCGCCGCTACTTTTTCTGCTCCTTCGCCAAAAATTTTCATTTGAACATCCGAAAGGCCGCCCTGGCCATTTATCCGCCCCGCATTTTTTGTTCTGTATTCCACGGTACCATTGTCATCTGCTAAAACGATGAACGCATTTTTATATCCTGCATCGAACATTAACCCTGCAACTTTCAATGCCTTTTCAACACCTTCGTCATGAGCAGATTCGACAGATAATGCAACCGGTACGAACGCACCCACCAAGGTGAGATTTCTTTTCGTTATTTCAGCATGCAACTCTTTTGGATCTGTGGGCATAAAGCCCCAATCTCCCAGTTCGGTTCCTATATATCCCGTCTCAGCTATCTCGTTTAATACCTGTTCATAGCCTGCAGATTTTCCTTCAAGATCAAATTCCAGTGCGCCCCAGGAGCAGGGTGCATTCGCTATTTTTATTTGATTACTCATAAATATTCTAAAATTAAATCAACTAAGAATTCGTGTCAATTGGTGTAATCCGATAGCTATCGGATCGTGGCTTTCGTCAAATTATATTAATTCTATTAAAATTTTCTTGACCATTCTTTTGGCCAGCGTTCTATAACCACTTTGGTCTGGGTAAAGAATTCGATGGCGTGTTTGCCTTGCCCGTG
>JBDTIC010000341.1:0-3188 GCA_039936595.1 Ginsengibacter sp.
ATTTTGGACGGCATGACTACCTCCTATACGATGAAGGATATAAAAAAAGGGAGGAAAGTGGAGGATATTTTGAAGTCCATTTTATATCCGAAAAACCTGGTCTTTCTTTATATAAAGGAGAACTATTACACTATTGTTTCGCGGGACAAGTTAGAGCAACAACATAGTTATTTGGCTAAGAATAACAATGTTAGCGCTAAAGATCCAAAAAGTCAATCATCTTTTAGACGTGCTGCTTCTGTAGAAGAAATGTCAGGTGTTGCAGATAAAGTTATCGATCACGATATCACTGGACAAGTTAGAAATAATGATGGAAAACCGATGGAAGGAGTAAGTGTACTTGTAGAAAAAGGAACCGGTACGACTACTGATAAATCAGGAAAGTATATTTTAAGAGAAGTGCCTGAAGGTGCTGCATTGTTGTTTAGTTATGTTGGTTTTGTTACACAAAGGGAGCCAGTGAACGGCAGATCAGTAATTGACATCGTGCTAACAGAAAGTAATACTGGTCTTAATGAAGTTGTGGTGGTGGGCTATGGAACGCAGAAGAGAGAAACCATTACAGGCTCTATTTCTTCAATACAGGGAAACGAATTGACTGTAGCTCCTTCAGCAAATGTTACCAACACATTGGCAGGAAGGTTACCAGGATTGGTTTCTTTACAGTCAAGCGGGCAGCCAGGATTCGATCACGCGGTACTTAATATTCGTGGATTTGGTGAGCCGCTAGTAATCATAGACGGGGTAGAAGGGGATTTTAACACACTTGATCCAAGTGAAATAGCCTCCGTTTCAATATTGAAAGATGGTGCGGCTTCGATATATGGAGCCCGTGCGGGCAATGGAGTTATTTTGGTTACTACTAAAAGAGGAGTAGATGGTAAGCCTGTCATCACGTTGAACAGTTCTTACACGAAGCAGGGAATAACAACAATGCCTAAACCGGTTAATGCAGGCCAACAAGCCGAACTTATGCGGGAAGAATATCTTCAGTCAGGCCAGCCACCAGCCAATGTGCCCTGGACGGAAGAAGAGGTACAGAAATTCTATAAGGGAGGTGATCCGCAATACCCGAATACGAACTGGTATAATGAATTAATCAGGACATGGTCTCCAATGTGGCAGCATAGTATTTCAGTAAGGGGAGGATCGGAGAGGGTTAAATATTACGGTTACCTGGGTTATGAGGATCAAAAAACAGTATGGAAAACGAGCGGTGGTAATTATAGCAGATATAATTTACTGTCAAATGTGGACGCAAAGATTTCAAAAAGTTTCTCAATGGAATTAGATTTGGCATCTACATTATATAACCGTATGTATCCTCCACGCCTGGCCAGCACCACAGGCGTCAACAATGCCGCCTGGGAGGATTTGTTTAGAACCTTACCGACCTACCCTGCTACCTTGCCTGACCCCACAAAGAATTCCTTTGCAGACGGTGGAGGCACAGGTGGTGCCCAAATGGTAACTAATATGGACATTGCAGGATATGCTAAATCTGTTTCTCAGGATATGAAAGGGACAATTTCTTTAAATTACAAATCCCACACTGTTGAAGGACTTTCAGGCAAAATATTTTTCAATTATTTCCAAAATTATACCACGGGAACCACTTTTCAGAAGTCTTATCAATATTACCGATATGATTATGCAACGAAAACTTATTCGTTGGCAGGAGGTTTCTCTCCTACTTATATGGCGGTAACTGATACGAAAAATCGACAGATTACAGGTCAGGTTTCCCTGAACTATGACCGAACATTTGCCCAAGATCACCATCTGAAAGTGTTAGCATTATATGAAGGAATAGATTATCATAGTGATTATCTATATGCGAATAGAACGGGATTTATGACGACTGCAATTGACCAGCTTTATGCTGGCAATACTCAGGGATCCAGTAACAACGGTTCTGCATCTGTTATGGGAAGATCAAGCTTCGTGGGAAGGCTGAATTATACCTATAAGGACAAATATTTACTTGAATCCATTTTTAGGGCAGATGCCTCTGCAAAGTTTCCTCCAAACAAAAGATGGGGCTTTTTCCCCAGTATCTCAGCTGGGTGGAGAATATCTCAGGAGAATTTTCTGCAGCATTTAAAAGCTTTGGATGAACTAAAGCTAAGAATGAGTTATGGTAGCGCTGGTAATGACGGAGTGGGTAATTTCCAATATTTGTCCGGGTATCAGATTGCATCCAATACTGTAAACTATGCCGGATCCTATTTATTTGGAACCGGTGGCGACCAGCCTTTGATTATTTCAACAGGATTGCCTACTCCAAATCTTACGTGGGAAAAAATACGTATATATGACTTTGGTTTAGACTTCTCTTTATTCAACAGAAAACTCTATGGAACCGGAGATGTATTCTACAGAACCGAAGATGGGATTCCGGCTACTGCCCTTACCTCCCTGCCAGCGAGCTTCGGAGCTACTCTTCCGCCTGAAAATCTAAATAGTCTGGATAATAGAGGGTTTGAATTGCAAATAGGTACTTCCGGAGGTGAAGGAAAATTCCATTGGGATATCAGTGGTAATATTTCCTGGTCGAGGGCTAAATGGAATCGTTATGAAGAGGCGGATTATACCAATCCTGATCAAAAAAGAATTAACCAGAAATCCGGGAGATGGACTGATGAAGTTTTTGGCTATCTGTCAAATGGACTTTTTACTAGTCAAAAAGAAATAGACAATCTGGGTTTCAATCAGGATAATAACCACAATGCACCAAACTCTTCGCTCCGTCTTGGAGACATCAGATACAAAAATGAAAATGGTGATAGCATCCTGGATTGGAAAGACCAGGTGTTAATTGGTAAGGGAACCATGCCTCACTGGATGTGTGGATTTAATTTTAATTTGTCTTATAAAGATTTTGACCTCTCTGGATTATTCCAGGGAGCATTTGGCTATTATAAAGATCTCGAATTCAGCCTCGGCAGTGTATATACTACTACTCAATATGATGAAAGGTGGACGACCGTAAATAATAACGCGCACGCGCTTGTACCGCGTTTTGGAGGATCCGGAGCAGGTTTTTCTGATTATAGATATAAAAAGGCTGCTTATTTGAGATTAAAGACATTTTCCTTAGGGTACAATGTACCTGGCGGGTTAGTGCACCGGATAGGTTTTGATCACATGCGGGTTTACCTTGCCGGAATGAATCTGTTGACTTTCGA
>JBDTIC010000342.1:0-6889 GCA_039936595.1 Ginsengibacter sp.
TATGCAGACTGCTACCAATAAAAAAGGTACAGACCTGAAAGTGGATAGTGCTAAAACCTGGAAAACCGGTGGCATTTTCAACCTCAATATCGGTCAGGGCAGCCAAAGTAACTGGGCTGCGGGTGGAGACGATTTTTCGTTTTCTATAGCATCCTATCTTGGCTTTTATGCGCTTTATAAAAAAGACCGATATAGCTGGGATAACACCCTGGACCTTAATTATGGCCTGGTAAATACCACCAGCCTGGGCACACGTAAAAATGATGACCGTTTTGACTTTTTGAGTAAAGTTGGCTATGAATTAAGACCAAAATTGAACCTGGCAGGCTTATTAAATTTTCACTCACAATTTTCAAAAGGATATAGTTACAATAAGGACGGCAGCAAAGATTTGTTGTCTGATTTACTGGCTCCCGGCTATTTATTGCTTAGCCTTGGTCTGGACTTCAAGCCCGCGGATGGTTTATCGATTTTTATTTCTCCAATAACTTCCCGGTGGACACTTGTAAATAATGATATATTGTCTGCCAAGGGTGCCTATGGAGTAACACCAGGTGAAAAAATAAAAAATGAAATTGGCGCATTTGCGAGTATCACCTACTTGAAAAATCTTAATAAGATCATTACTTATAATGGACGGCTCGATCTTTTTTCCAATTATGAACATAATCCTCAAAACGTGGATGTCATGATGAATAATATGTTTACGGCAAAGCTTTCTAAAGTACTTACCGCCAGTCTCGGGCTTGACCTTATTTATGATGATGATGTAAAACTTTTCGGCCCTAACAATGATTCGCCTGGTTTGCAGTTAAAACAAATGATCGCTGCTGGTTTAAGTGTAAAGTTGTAAATGAATAGTTCAAAATTCTTCTAAATGAAGCCATTTTAAACCTATTTTCATTATCGTGAAATTTTCTGATTTAATAAGTTCGGATAAGGTCTGTCATAGCCTTTTACAGCATGCCATATAATTCTATTGAAAACATTATCATCAATAAGATCTTCCTCATCAAGATCCTGTTCCAGAGATTTTTTTGCCCAATACAACTCTTTTCCATCTAACTTATCGAGCGCGAGATTTAATTGGTCAAGAGGAATATTATTCTTAACCGCATTGTATGGAGTAAAATCAGGTTTGTTAGTAAAGCAATCAAGCATTGGGTCGGCAGTCAGATCAAGTTGGTTCATAGGAGGTATGCTGAGAATATTTTCCATGGTACGAACCATATTTATCTGTGAATAATAAGTGGATGTAACCTTTCCTCTTTTTGTGTACGGACTTATAACGTAGCCTACCGTTCTGTGGCCATCTACATGATCAAGGCCTGCCTGTGGATCGTCTTCGGTTACAAAAATGCAGGTCTCCTTCCAGAATTTGCTGTGGGTAATTGCTTCTACAATCCGGCCAAGTGCAAGATCATTGTCAGCTACTGCGGCCTTTGGTGATGGTAAACCTGGCCTTGTGCCTGATGTATGATCGTTTGGCAGCTCCATGATTATAAAATTGGGGAAAGTATTATTTTGTTCATACCCCTTCAACTCTTTGATAAATTCCGAAGCACGGTACTGGTCTGGTATTCTGAGTGTAAAAGCGGGGTAAGTAGGGCACACATAAGGAGTAAGTTGTTCTATAGAACCTTTTGCGCTGATGGTTACGTTATGAGTGCCATTTTGTAAGTCATTATATATATCCATCCATTCAGAACTTTCCGGCTTCACTGTAGTTTTTACAAATTCTCCATAATCACGGAATGTTAGTCCGTGCCTTAAAACATTATCCCAGATGAACCCGGAACTGGCATAGGCCAGAGCGTCGTCACCGTTGTAAGGATAACTGCGGGTAAAGCCTCCGAATGATTTTTCAAGATAATCAGTAACGAAAGCTTCATCAGTCCATTGATGGCCCGTAGCGCTTAAGATACCGCTACAATTAAAATTATCCATTAGCAAAAAGTCTTCAGCTAGCCTGTGATGGTTAGGAGTAACTTCCCTGCCAAATTCCACTAAACTGGTATCTCCATTCCCCTGAGGCAAATCACCCAATACCTGGTCGTAGGTACGGTTCTCTTTTATAATGTAAACTACATGTTTGAAGACAGAAGTCTGACTGGGTAACCACGGAACAGGTACTTTTTTGCGGCTCTTATCAGTGGAGTGCATCTTTGCCAGCATTTGCACATAAGAATTGTTTTCATGGACCGTACCCGTCATCTTTTTTAGTTCCTGATTACCGGGTACCGGAATGATGGAAACTGTGCCGAGTACGTCATGGGTATTATGTCCATGTGCGTTAGTTCTCTGGTTAAGAGAGCCCACTCCCTTTACATTAGCGACATACAGGAAATCTCCACCTTTGTTTGTGATTACTGAACCGGGGTACCAGCCTGTAGGTATATAACCTGACACCCTACGAGAAGCATCTGTTTGTATAACACATATTGCATTCTCAGTGCCGTTGGCCACATAAAGATATTGGCCGTCTGGTGAAATAGTAAGGTCATTAGGAGCGCTGCCAAATAAAATGTCTTTTTGTGCATGCACGGTGAGGGTATCTATCACCTCATCTGTCTTTGTATCAATGACTGCAACAATATCACTATTGGCACAGGCAACATATAATTTGTCGTGATCGGGGCTTAATGCCATACCGGTAGGAAGCAAACCTACAGCGATAGATTTCTCCTCTACGTTACGGTCCAGGTTTATTACTGATATCGAGCCGTGATTGGCAATACCAGTCACTGAATCAACCAATACCTGTGAGCCGGAAGTATTATAGGTCGTTTCTCCCTCCTTTGGCCTCCTGCCACCCAGGTTGGTTACATACGCTTTATGAGACGAAGCAATAACAATATCATAAGGAGCGATTCCCACCGGTATTTGAATAACATCGTTGGTATCTTTTAAATTGACGACGGCTAACGAATTACTCCTGCTTAATGTTACATATATTTTATCTTCTGTATTGCCGAAAGCAAGTCCACAGGGAACCGGAGATCCTCCGATTGCAGGCGCAGGCAATGTTATAAACTTCTCCCAATGCATTATGTTCGTTTTATCTAATGTTGCTACATTAATGTGATTGGTATCGTCAGTAACAAATAGATGATGGCCATCTGCCGTAAGACACATTCCGGTAGGAGACGCTCCACTGTTTGGATAAGGTAGTGATTGTAAGATCGTTCTATCGCTTATCCTGATGAGATCCAATGAATTCATATTCTTGACGAAAAGCAATTTCTCATCATGTGAGAGTGCCAAATCAATAGGCCTTCCAGGAAGATATACCTGGAATCCTGCCGGTTGCAAAAGCTGATTTGAAGGAACCAGGATACTTCCTTGTGGTTGTATTCCTACTGTTCTATTTCCGTAGATCGTCTTCTGCTGGGCTATAGAAACAGATATAAAACTATAAATGAAAGTACAGGAAATGATGATAGACGAAACCGCTATTCTTATTCTACTCATGACTTAGATTTTAGAAGTTGAACAATTATTTTTAGAATTTAATGCCACACGGTCATTAAGAATAAATCAAAAGACTTACAATTTTCGTGTTCTTAACAAGATTTGTATAAGAATGTGGTCAATACTATAGGAAATGAACAAAGAGAAGACATTCTATTAGTCGTGCTCTAAAATCTCCTTTTCTATCGGCACTTACACCAAATACCCAAAGGCATTATCATCCTCTTTTAATTCGGTATAATTGATTTTATATTGGTTAAGATTTTTTTTCAGAGAGGTATAATCTTTTTTATCACCTAATTCTATGCCTACTAATGCTGGCCCTGCTTCTTTATTATTTTTCCTGATGTATTCAAAACGTGTAATGTCATCATGAGGGCCAAGGATTTCATTGACAAATTCTTTTAATGCGCCCGGCCTTTGTGCAAAACGAATAAGAAAGTAATGTTTTAAGCCTTCATATTGTAGGGATCTTTCCTTTATCTCCTGCATCCGGTCTATATCATTATTGCCACCGCTGATAATACACACTACATTTTTCCCTTTTATGCTTTCTTCATAATCGTTTAATGCAGCAATGGACAAGGCACCAGCCGGCTCTGCAACTATCGCATCTTCATTATATAATTGTAAAATAGTGGTACACACTTTCCCTTCGGGAATTAAGTGCATTTCACTCAGAACCTCTTTACAGATTTTGTAAGTAATATCTCCTGCACGGCTTACAGAAGCGCCATCCACAAAGTGATCAGTGATTTTAACTGTTACAGGATGGCCTGCTTTGAAAGCTTCCGACATAGAAGGTGCGCCAGACGGCTCTACTCCGATTATTTTGGTGTCGGGGGAAAATGTCTTAAAATATGAACCTACACCGGATGCAAGGCCGCCGCCACCCACCGGAAGAAATAAATAATCTACCTGTGTAAGATCTTCTAAAATTTCTAAGCCTACTGTAGCCTGCCCTTCTATTATTTTATAATTGTTGTAAGGAGGGATAAAAGTTTTGTGATTGTCTTTGGTATATTTTAAAGCTGCTTCAAGGCATTCTTCAAAAGAATCACCAACGAGTTGTATCTCTACAAAATTCTCCCCAAACATTTTAGTCTGCTTTACTTTTTGTTTGGGAGTAATAACCGGCATAAATACTACGCCATTGCAATTTAATTTCTTACAGGAATAAGCAAAACCCTGAGCATGATTGCCTGCGCTTGCACATACCACGCCTTGCCTCAGTTGTTCATCAGGCAAGGTACTCAGCATATTATAGGCTCCACGTAATTTATAGGAACGAACTATCTGTAAATCTTCCCGTTTAAGGAATACATTGCATTTATATTTTGCTGATAAATTGCGATTAAGGGATAGCGGGGTGCGGTTTACTATTTTTTTTAATCGTTCGGAGGCGTCTGCTACCCCCAGTCCATCAAAGATGGGATAGTGATTGACTTCATTTTCTCTGTTGATGCTTGTCTGATCCATAAAGTCACCTGTTATATACCGGGTTGCCAACTTTTTAAGAAGTTGGCAACCCGGTATCATCTTTTCTTATTCTGTTTCCTGATTTTCAGGTCTAAGGCTTCTAACTGTTTTTCCCGCCTGCCACATTTCACTTTCGCGCAATTCTTTTAGTTCAGCATCTAATTTTTCCCGATAATCTGACTGTGAATTAGAATCAATTGAGCGTTTGGCTTCTTTGCCTGCTGCCACGCTTGCATATAAATCAGAGAATACAGGCAGGGTGGCATCCCTAAATTTTTTCCACCAGTCCAAAGCGCCACGTTGCGCTGTAGTAGAGCAATTCGCATACATCCAGTCCATACCGTTTTCTGCTACTAATGGCATCAAGGACTGTGTCAGCTCTTCTACAGTCTCATTAAAAGCCTCAGAGGGAGAATGTCCGTTTTTGCGAAGTACTTCAAATTGAGCAGCAAAAATCCCCTGTATGGCACCCATTAGAGTACCACGCTCGCCTGTAAGATCACTGAATACCTCTCTTTTAAAATCCGTTTCAAACAAATACCCCGAACCAATAGCGATACCCAAGGCAACCACCCGGTCGAAAGCTTTACCTGTTGCATCCTGGAAGATGGCGTAACTGCTGTTCAGTCCGCGACCCTGTAAAAACATTCTGCGTAAAGAAGTACCTGATCCTTTAGGCGCCACTAAAAATACATCAACATCCTTTGGAGGTATAATGCCTGTCTGGTCATTATAAGTAATACCAAATCCATGAGAAAAATACAAAGCTTTGCCGGCCGTTAAATGTTTTTTTACGGTTGGCCACAAAGCAATTTGTGCTGCATCGCTCAACAGATAACATATAACAGTGCCTTTTTCCAATGCTTCTTCGATTTCAAATAAAGTTTTCCCTTCTACAAAACCATCCTGAATGGCTTTGTCCCAGCTTTTAGAATTTTTTCTTTGTCCAACGATTACGTTGATACCATTATCACGCTGGTTCAAGGCCTGTCCTGGCCCCTGAACACCATACCCTATTACTGCTACTACTTCGTCTTTTAAAATTTCCTGGGCTTTGGCTAAAGGGAATTCATCCCTTGTAACTACTTTTTCTTCTGTACCTGCAAAATTTAATGTTGCCATGTTTTTAATTGTTATTTGATTGATTGGTTATCCCGATACTTTTATCGGAGGTTAAATTGATTATCCCGATACTTACCTACCGGCAGGCAGAGCTATCGAATTTGATTGGCTAATTCGTATCATTCATATTATTTGTGAGGTTATTCTTTCTCCTTACAAACTAAATACCTCGTCCTGTCTATCCAAAAATTCATTCTCCACCACTTCTTCCCCAGGCTGCATTTTTTCGAATTCCTTTACTTTTTCATGAAAACTATCGCTGTTTTTAATGATCACGACGCGCGCGCTCCTCACAAATTCAATTAATCCAAAGGGCTCCAGCGCTTCAATCACTTTATTAGTCTCCTCGCGATGACCTGTAGTTTCAAAAACGGTATAATCTTTACGGATGGCTATAGCCCGTGCCCCAAACTGATGAAGCAATCTTTCCACTTTAGCCTTTTCGGCAATAATATCGGTAGGCACCTTGTACAATGCCATTTCCTGCCAGATGATCTCATCATTGGTATTATAGTATGCTTTTAAAACATCCACTTGTTTTTCTATTTGGCGGGTTAACTTTTTTACAACTTCTTCTGTTTCTTCAATCACTATATTAAAGCGGTGTATGCCCGGCACTTCCGAAGGCGAGGTATTCAAACTCTGAATATTTATTTTTCTACGGGAAAAAATAATAGATACCCGGTTTAGAATACCAATCTGGTCTTCAGTGTAAACTGTTAAAGTATATTCCTGTTTGCCTGATGGCGTTAAAGAAGAAGCGGGAGATATATTTGCTTGTTGATTGCTCATAATTTAATATTTATTTTAAAAAAAC
>JBDTIC010000343.1:0-5101 GCA_039936595.1 Ginsengibacter sp.
TTGTCACGCGAAATCATCATAGCATCTTCCGGTGACGCAACCACCTCATCAATATGTTCAGAGTAAGAAACAAAAATATCTTTCCCGAACTTATATACAAAAGGAAATTGACGTTCCTTTCCATCAACGGAACTATCTATGATAAAACGATCACCCATGGTGACTTTATCTAATTCTGCAATTGAAATTATTTGCTCAGCTTTAACCTTAAATCCGTTACTTATCTGCACGCCTTGGGCATTTGCCTGCGTTGTAAAAACAATCAGTATACACTTACCAGGTGTGCGTAATTTTTCATTTTTCGATTTTTAAAACGGTTCATCGGATAATTAAAATTTGGCCGGAGTAAAATTCACGGTGCGGATTGAATGTATCCTGTAATTGTCTTTAACGGCATTGTTGATATACAAATTTGATGGTGTGGTCCTTTTTAAAGATATGTTTCCGTGTATGATCAGTACCCCGGGTTTTGTTTTACCAACGGTTCCAAACTCAATACAGAATTAGCAATAGGGAATAACAACAAATATTTATCATTTGATCTGCCCTGCAGCGTGGGCACAAGATCAAATGCTTTATTGAAGCGAACCAGGTCCCACCATCTTTTACCTTCGTATGTAAGTTCCAAAAGGCGTTCTTTCAAAATAGCATCATCATTCTGCGCTTTGCTACCATTCACAAACACATGATCGTTGAATGCAGCGCCATAAGCTCTTTGTCTCACCTGGTTAATTTCATCAGAAGGATCCTGATCCAATGCATTTTTTGCCTCCGCTTTCATAAGCATAACATCCGCATAACGATATAATATCTCATCGCTGGAAAACACCCTGTTTCCCGCGGTTACTATTCCAGTACCTTTTAAAGATACGGAAGTATAGAACGTACTATCTCCATTTGGGGCGAAGGTATAAATCTCATAAAAGGACCCTCTTCTTCTTGCATCATCTTTTGTAAACTGGTTACGAACTAAAGCAGTCATGACCATAAGCCCTTGTCCGCCGCCAACGGGAAGAATAATACTTTTGGCCTCTGCACTGATATTGCTTGGCACCGCAGAACCAATGATCCACATGTGCCAGAAATAGTTTCCACCTTCAAGTTCATTAAACCTGATAGCCATGACCACTTCCTTGTTTCCTTTATTTCCATACTTGAATATATCAGAATAATTGGGTAACAAACTTACATCTGCGGTTTGTACGGCATTACAGGCATCAAGCGCGGCAGTAAAGTCAGGCTGGCCTCCACTCATTGTCTTAGCGGTCCACAAATACACATCCGCTTTCAACGCATACGTAGCAGCTTTAGACCATACACTCCTTTGTTGCGAAAAACTATTGTCGGGGAAAAGTTGAATAGCCTTATCGATATCTGCTTTAACAAGTTTAAACACGTCCTCTTTTGACGAACGGGCTTTCTGGGTAACCTCAGCAGCAGCGCTCTCCGTTGGATCTGTTCTCAGTACCAGTTCGCCCCAAGTCTTTGACATAGTAAAATAAATAAAGGCACGCATAGCGTACGCCTGGGCAAGTATTAAATTCTTTTGCTCGTCTGATTTGAAGGTAATATTCGGCACATATTTTAATATCAGGTTGGCGCTGTTTATTGCCTTGTAGTAACCATACCAATCCGGATGGCCAGGGTCATCAGCCGTCATCGCATTATTGTATAAAATGTAGGTTCCACCGCCATATACACCGCCTTGATAAATTTCACTCCTTTCATCTCCCGTCATAAATATTGCTTCGGCTGTACTTCTTAAATCCACATACATTCCATTCAATGCCCCTTTGGCATCATCTTCAGTTTTCCAAAATGAACTTGTTGTAATGACACTGGTGGGAGATACATCTATTGTTTTTGTACACGAGAACATGCCCAGTACCAGTGCACAGTAAATCAATTTATATATTGTCTTCATAATTTTAGTTTTTTAGATTACAATGAAATATTTGCACTGAATATGATGTTGCGGGGTAGCGGATAACGTCCATCGTCCTTTCCACCGTCTTCGGGGTTTAGCCCATCATATTTGGTAAAGTAGTGCAGGTTATTACCGGTGATATTGAAACGAAGATTACTTATTTTAATCTTCTTCAGCAGATCGGCTGGCAAATTGTAACTAAGAGTTACCTCACGCACGCACAGAAAATCTCCTCTTTGGTAAAAAATAGAATTACCCCGATCTGTCACACCAAGAAAATTGTTTCGCTGTACTCTCTCACCTCCCCAGTAATATCTCGAATCCTTTGCAACATCTCCCTGTTTCTTCCATGACTGATCATATTTTTCCTGGGTAAAAGTGCCATCGGAGTACCCATTCATATCCAGGAAAAGCTTGCCATAATTAAATATGGTATGTCCCGTAGTATAATCCATTCTAACATAAAGTCCAAAATTCTTGTAACTGAGTGAATTACTAAATCCACCTGTCCAGGTCGGGTATATATTACCTACATACACCTGGTCTTTACTGTCGATTACTCCGTTCCCGTCGCTATCCAACCATTGAGTATCACCTCCAAACTGGGTTTTATCTGCACCAACAATGTAGGTATAAACGGGCCCTTTTGCAGCATCAGCGTCTGTTGCATAGATCCCTATTTGCTTTAGTGTGTACATATCCCCAAGGGTACCGCCTTCCTGAAGTCCTCCTTTCCATGCATAGCCCTTCAATTTTGGATCCCATACATTATCGCCACCCACCCTGTTGTTGGTAGTGCCGTTATTTGGAAGCGTTAGTATTTTATTTTTTATTTTAGAAGCATTAAAGGAAGCTTCCCATTGAAAGGCAGATGCAGAGGGTAAAATTCTTGCACTTATTTCTAATTCAACTCCTTTGTTTTCTAAACTCCCTAAATTGGTAAGTATGCTCCCAAAACCAGTAGAACGTGGCAATGACAAACTGGTTATAAGGTTCTCTGTATGCCTGTTGAAATAGTCAAAAAGGACACTTACCCTGTCATTGAATAAACCAATGTCAGCGCCTATATCAAATGTTTTAGACTGTTCCCATTTTAAATCGGAATTGGGTAATATCGTATTCTGAATGGCTGCATTCCCATTGTACATGGCTCCGACTCCGTAAGACCCTTCCGATTGAAAATCAGATAAGCCACTGATGTTTCCGTTTTCTCCATAGCTGCCGCGTATTTTAAAGCTGGAAAAGTCAGTTGGCATACTTCTCCAGAATTCTTCTTTATGAAGATTCCATCCAACTGAAACACCAGGGAAAAATCCCCATTTATAATTGGCTCCTAAATTAGATGCACCATCATAGCGGGCATTAACCGACAAAAGATACTTCAATTTATAATTGTAATTCACATTTGCAAAATAACCTGCAATTACCTGGTCGCTAATAGAACTGGTAACAGCCGTTGCTTCACCCGCAGCATTTAAAGTAGGTATTAGATCGGTAGAAGCACCTCTTCCACTTGCACTTAAAGATGACACCTTGCGGCTATAGTATGAAAAGCCAGCCTTAGCATCTATATTATGGGAAGACTGTATAGTTTTGGTATAAGAAAATACAGCATCAGCCTGGTACTGCTTCCACCTGTAATTATTACCATTGGCATTACGGGAAGTAACATAAGAAACCGGCCCGTTCCAAAATCCTGGCTGAAAAGTATAAGCATCATTTGTAATATTATACATGGAAATCTGAGGATCAAACGATAAACCTGGTAAAATATCCCAATGAGCGCCGAGTGCAATCGTCAGATTTTCACTTGTGCCCTTATCTACGAGCGTGCTCATCTGGTAAAGCGGGTTGCCTATCCCTGAATTGGTTCCCGGGGCCAAAGTGCCATCCTCAAAGTACACTTTGCCCGTAGGTGCAAGTCCTGCAGAGCGATAAAAAGTAGTGGCAGTATTAAACGAAGAATTTTTTTGATTTGTACTGGAATACAAAACACGTCCCAGGAAACTTAAGTTATCCTTAACCTTCAGCTCTCCGTTCAAATCGAAACTCAATCGGTTGTAGCCAGTAGTTATCACAGTTCCCTGGTCATCCATGTATCCGATACCCGTATGAAAAGTTGCCTTATCTGTTCCTCCAGATATAGCCACGTGATGGTTATTCGATATCCCTGTCTGATAAGTGAGTGCCTGGAAATCATTATCCTGGAAAATAATCGTTTTAGATGGATCAGCCGGATCAGGCATACTCTGCCATCCCTCCTGGAGTTTATATTCGTTATCAGGGGTAAGATATTGAAGAGTAAAAGCCGTACTATTGGTTAAATCGTTACCAGTACCATAACCCATTGGTAAGATCAGTCTGTTGGTAGCATCACCAAACTTCGGCGCCCGGTTAACAATTCCAGATCTGTTAAGTTCCAAATATCCTTTGGCATCTACCAGGTTATACATTTTGCCCACCTTGGATATAGTGTGATCATAAGAATAGGTAACTAAAGTTTTACCGGCTTTTCCGGATTTAGTAGTAATGATTACTACTCCATTGGATCCGCGCGCTCCATATATAGCAGTTGAAGCAGCATCTTTTAGTACCTGGAGACTTTCAATGTCTTCTGAAGACAGATCATTGATTTGTGTGCGTGTAATACCATCTACTATATATAATGGAGAAGCGCCATTCGGATTATTAATGGATGTACCTCCTCTTATAATAACTCTTGGCGCGGCTCCAGGTTGTCCTGATGTGCTTTGAACTCTGACACCTGACAAAGTTCCCTGCATTGCTGATGCCACGTTCGCATAGGGTATATTTTCAAGTACTTTATCATCCAGTTTGGTAACCGCTGTAGTTACTACACTCCGGGATTGTTTTCCATAACCCACAATTACTACATCCGATAATGTTCCAACTGTATTTTCCAACGCCAAAACCACATCAACCTCAGCTCTGCCCCCGATTTCCATCTCCCTGCTTTCATAACCAATAAAGCTGAAGACCAGAGTTCCCTGGAGATCTGAAACATTGAGGGAATAGTGGCCTGCATCATTCGTGCTGGCACCGGTTGTGGTCCCTTTTAGCTTAACAGTTGTGCCTGCCAATGCCTCCCCGTTCATATTGGTCACTGTGCCTTTAACGGTCGTTTGCGCATCAGCAAAATAAAATAATAGCTGA
>JBDTIC010000344.1:0-2797 GCA_039936595.1 Ginsengibacter sp.
AAAGACCCTCTCTTGCGCGATCTTCAGGAGATAACTCTAAGATATCTTTTCCAAGGAACTCAACAGAACCTTCTGTTACTTCATATTCTTCCCTGCCGGCAAGGACTGATGCCAATGTACTTTTTCCCGATCCATTTGGCCCCATAATAGCATGAACTTCACCTGGCTGCACATCCAGATTGATTCCTTTCAAAATTTGTTTACCTTCTACCGACGCATGTATGTTTTTAATTGATAACATTTCTTTGATATAAAAATTAATAAATGATTTTTTGTTTTTGCCTCACCCCAACTCCTCGCCGAAGGGGAGGGACACTCTCTATTACGAACCTATATTTTTTAGCTTCCTGCTCATTGTTTCTTGTTGTTTGCATGTTGCTGATTGCTCATTACTACACCTAACCCACACTTCCCTCAAGACTCACTGCTAATAATTTCTGCGCTTCCACGGCAAACTCCATAGGAAGCTGGTTCATCACTTCTTTTGCAAAACCTGTAACAATTAATGCCACAGCGGCTTCTGTATCAATACCACGCTGCCTGCAATAAAAAAGCTGGTCCTCACCAATCTTTGAAGTGGTAGCTTCATGCTCTATGATGGCAGTTTTATTTTTTGATTCTATATAAGGAAAAGTATGTGCTCCACATTTATCACCCAGCAACAAAGAATCACACTGAGAATAATTACGGGCATTTAATGCATGCTTTCCTGCTCTTACCAATCCGCGGTAACTGTTCTGGCTTTTACCGGCACTGATCCCTTTTGATACAATTCTACTCCTGGTATTCTTTCCAAGATGAATCATTTTAGTACCAGTATCTGCCTGTTGCATGTGGTTCGTGAGCGCCACTGAATAAAATTCACCTATCGAGTTATCACCTTTTAATATTACGCTGGGATACTTCCATGTAATTGCCGATCCTGTTTCTACCTGCGACCATGATATTTTAGAATTATCGCCCTGGCATATTCCGCGCTTCGTAACAAAATTGTAAATACCACCCTTCCCTTTTTCATCACCAGGAAACCAGTTTTGAACAGTAGAATATTTTATTTCTGCATTGCGCATGGCATACAATTCAACTACCGCTGCATGCAACTGGTTTTCATCCCGCTTTGGTGCAGTGCAGCCTTCAAGATAACTCACATAAGAGTCATCTTCTGCAATAATTAAAGTGCGTTCAAATTGTCCTGAGTTTTCTGTATTGATCCGAAAATAAGTAGATAATTCCATCGGGCAGCGAACACCCTTTGGAATAAAACAAAATGATCCGTCAGTAAATACAGCAGCGTTCAGTGCAGCAAAATAATTATCGGTCATCGGTACCACTGATCCCAGATATTTTTTTATTAAATCAGGATGATTTTGAATGGCTTCGCTTATGGAACAAAAGATAATACCTACTTCCGAAAGTTGCTTCTTAAATGATGTAGCAACAGAAACACTGTCCATTACCACATCAACAGCTACTCCGGTCAGTCTTTTCTGTTCATTTAATGAGATACCTAATTTATCAAAAGTTTTCAGCAATTCAGGATCCACTTCTTCCAGACCATTTATCATGACTTTTTTCTTAGGGGCGGCATAAAAAATAATGTCCTGAAAATTAATAGTTGGATATTTTACATTTGCCCATTCGGGCTCTTCCATTTTGAGCCAATGATGATAAGCCTTTAGCCGCCAGTTAAGCATCCACTCCGGCTCGTTTTTCTTTTCAGAAATCAGCCGAATCACATCGTCATTAAGCCCTTTGGGCACTACATCCGTATCAATGTCTGTAACAAATCCATATTTATACTCACTTGCTACGGTCTGTTCCAACACATCCATTTCTTCTTTCATGTATCACTTTTAAAATTGAATTTTGAATTTGTATTGTGCCGCAAAGGTAAACCGTTTTGCTATTTGTACAAAATAGTATAAATAGATTTTTAGTTCCATCTCAAGGCGATCCCATTGGATAACAGAGAAAAAAGAGAGAGTAGCCATTTGTGAAAATGGGAAATTTTTAAGTTGTCAACCGCATTCAGGAGCAGTCAAGACCTATTCCGTCGATGAATTTCGCCAGGCGATCCGGTGGAATTATTAATGAAACATATCATTAAGATGACAAGACCTCCCTGACCGCAGAACAATACATTCATTTCTGTAATGTCATTATACTTAAACACATCTATTTCAATATTTTAAGAATGCTTTAATATAAAATATTTCCCACTTGTCGGACGTCTGGCAATTTGAGGGTTTCAAATCACCTTCCTATATTTGTACTATAATACAATATATGCTTATGAAGAAATATTTTTCTTTTTCTATTGCGCAAGCCCACTCGCTTCTTTTAGGAGTTTTACTAATGGCAATATCACTGGCAGCATTTGCCCAGGATGAGGGAAGTCGTTTTGTTGATCATGGTGTAGCCTCTCCTATTAGTAATCACAGAGGTCTCGTCGCTACTGTAGATGGAAATGGACGAAATGTAGTTTTGATATGGCTTTTTGATCACACAGGGGGATATGCCTTATTGATGATAGACGCTGAAACAGGAAAGAGTGAACAGTTTCCGATACCCTTTCCGCCGGATGGCGACACGCCCTATTCTTCCATTCTTACAACGGATAATAAATTCTATACCTTATTCAATGGAAATTTTGTGGAGTTTGATCCTGTAAAAAGAGCCTTTACTTTTCACCATATCGTAAACCGGCAGATGGCTATGAGTATGACTGAGGATGAAAAGGGAGTAATCTGGGCTGTCACTTATCCTAACAGCGGCGTAGTGTCCTTTAATCCTAAAA
>JBDTIC010000345.1:0-3931 GCA_039936595.1 Ginsengibacter sp.
GAAGCAACATATAATTCACCAATTTCATGATGCAGGTCATCACTTGTCCACGTAGCTATATCTTTTTTATCAAAATTTTCTGTGTTGGTTCTCTGATACAATTTATATCTGTTCTGCTGAAAATAATTCCAATACAGTTGCGCTGTAATACTTTGTAATATTGAGTTTGCAGGTTGTCCGGCAGCTGCAATTTCTTTTTCAAGAGAGTCAATACTTTTTACAGAGGCATCTTCCTCAATATTGTTATTAAGGTTTATTTTGAACAATAAAGACTTAGTGATTTGCGGATCGTTGTTGGTGCTTTTTGCCAGGGAATAAATTTTCTCAACTTCGGCTAACGCGGATTTTGTCAATCCCTTTTTCTGAAAATTTTCAATTTTCTTCCATTGCGAAGCGTAATCGTCCATAGATTTTTGGGCGTTTGAAGTTGAAATAATAAATACAGTTAAGAGAATAACTATCGGTATATGAAGAGCAGAGTATTTCAGTTTCATGTAAAATAATTTGTTTAAAGATAAAAAACGATTCGATTTTGTTGCCTGTGTCAACCTTTTTCGGAAAGATGCTAAAAAAGGTTTTATTACATAATCACAATGTAGAAGAGTTTTATTTAGGATTTTCTAAACAAAAAAGATAGGATATGCCAAATAAAAAAACGCAAATGAAGAAGCTTCTATTTGCGTTTCGAATAATTTATGACTTGTTGTTTACCCCAAATTATGATACACCTTTTGAACGTCATCATCCTGCTCCAAGTGGTCCACTAATTTTAAAACTTCGTTGGCATCGTCCTCAGAAAGTTCTACCGTATTCTGGGGAATTCGGTTAAGCTCTGCAGTGATTATTTCAATTTTTTTCTCTTCCAGCGCTTTACTCATGTTTCCAAATTCATTAAAGGGCGTGCGTATAATAATATTGCCTTCACTGTCTTTACCTATTTCTTCAAGCCCAAAATCTATTAATTCCAATTCAAGTTCCTCAATATCATGATTTTCATTTTTAATTTTAAACTCCCCCATTCGGTCGAACATAAAAGCAACGCTTCCACTGGTACCTAATGCTCCTGAGTTTTTGTTAAAATGCATACGTACATTGGCAACGGTACGGGTTGGATTATCTGTCGCGGTCTCTACTAAAATGGCAATTCCGTGCGGCGCATATCCTTCATACACTTCTTCATGATAATCGGTTTTGTCCTTTCCCATGGCACGTTTGATAGCTGCATCTACTCTATCTTTGGGCATATTTACTGCCTTTGCATTGGTAATGCAACGACGTAGCGACGCATTATTATCCGGTTCAGGTCCTCCCTGTTTTACAGCTATATCTATCTCTTTGCCGATGCGCGTAAATTGTTTAGCCATCTTATCCCACCGCGCAAACATGGTGGATTTTCTTACTTCAAATATTCTTCCCATAGTAATTTTATTAAGCATTAGGCCTCAAACCTTAGCATTTAGCTTTTTTGCTATCCGGCAAAACTAATCTCTAAAATCAAAAATCAAAAATTAAAAGCAGTGACCTATCCGTATCATATTAACTTACGCCATTTAAGAATTCCTAAATTCACTATTCTTTTTTGGAAAGTTTTTTTCATTCAAATAATTTTGCCCACTTTTTGTTATCAATTAAAAATAACCCTGAAGGGTTCTTATAAGCTATGAAAGTAATGAAGTTTGGTGGTACCAGTGTTGGAAAACCTGAAAGAATGGCTGAAATAAGGAAACAGATCACAAAAGATCAGGAATCAAAAATTGTAGTATTAAGTGCTTTGAGCGGCACCACCAATTCACTTACGGAGATCAGCAATTTTCTTGCAAAAGGAGATCGCTTGTCCGCAAAAGAACATATTGACGCACTTGAGCAACACTACCAAAATTTTATTACTACCCTGGTACAAACAGAAGAAGACTATAAAAAAGCAAAGGAGGTAATTGCTGAACATTTTGAATTTTTGAATATCATATTAAAAATTTCATACAACGAAGCTCTGAATAAGGATATACTTGCCCAAGGCGAATTAATGAGTACCAAACTATTCAGCATCTATCTGCATGAGCAAGACATTCCGCATGTATTACTTCCCGCTCTGGACTTTATGAGTATTGATACATCCGGAGAACCTCACATAGCTGACATTAAAGAAAAGCTTTCTCAATTACTTCAAACTTATAAAGACACCAATATATTTGTTACACAAGGATATATATGCCGTAACGCAAAAGGGGAGGTGGATAATTTAAAACGGGGAGGAAGTGACTACACGGCTTCTTTAATTTCAGCGGCGGTAAATGCATCCGTTTGCGAAATATGGACTGATATTGATGGCATGCACAACAATGATCCACGCATTGTAAAAAATACGAAGCCTATTAAACATCTTTGCTTTGATGAAGCCGCAGAGCTGGCCTATTTTGGTGCTAAAATATTACACCCTGCGAGTATTTGGCCTGCACAATATTTTAATTTTCCTGTCAGGCTATTGAATACGATGGATCCGGAGGCTCCGGGCACACTCATCGAGCGCCAGTCAGACAGTGAAGGCGTAAAAGCCATAGCTGCAAAAGACTTTATTACAGCTATAAAAATAAAAAGCAGCCGCATGCTGCTCGCTTATGGATTTTTAAGAAAGGTGTTTGAAATTTTTGAAAAATATAAAACTCCTATAGACATGGTTACTACTTCGGAAGTGGCTATATCGCTCACTATCGATAATGATTTGTATTTACGCGAAATCATCAAAGAACTGGAAATGTTTGGTAGTATAGAAGTAGATACCAACCAAACCATTGTGTCCATTGTGGGCTATCATATTGCGAAAACTGAAAATTTGCTTGCCAAAGTATTTGACAGCTTAACCGACATTCCTGTAAGAATGGTGAGCTATGGTGGAAGCCAGCACAATATATCTATACTGATTTCTAATGAGCATAAAGAGAAAGCATTACAACTTCTGAATGAAGGATTGTTTTAAGAATATTCTTACAAAGAAAAGTTACTAATATTGCGGAAACAGCCAGCGAAGATTCATCTAAATCTTTAATTGCAGAGTTTAAAAATTTATCCTGAGTTTTTTATAAATAAAGCTCATCAACCACATCGGCCCAATTAATAAAAACTGGATGTCTTTTAAAAATGAAGGCTTTTTACCTTCTACCTTATGCCCGTAAAACTGGCCTATCCAGGCTATAACAAAAATAATTACACTAACTAACCAGAGAGAAACGGGAATAAATTTTTCAATAAGATAGCATAAAAAAAGACAAAGGACTCCAAATATAAACATGCCAATACCCAGTGAAATAGAAAATTGTAAATAATACAATGTGATTAGCAAAACTACTACTATCGCCACGTTTATACTTAGTGTGTTTATTATCCAGGGAAGTTTAATAGTGTATAATAAACCAACAATGGAAAAAAATATAGCAGGTACACATAGCCAATGAATTAATTTATTGATGTCATTTTTATGGCTCTCACCGTATTCATTAAGCCATTCATTTACAGTTTTCATAATTAAAGAGTTTAGCAAAAGCTGGTGCAAATAGAGATTACAAATTAAACTTTATTTTAGGTCTAAGTAACCTTATTGGCGTTAACAGCAGGAGGAATGGCAGAAAACGATTGGATTATTCATTTCAAACTTTGCTCTTTAAATCTTAACTTTGCACTCGTTATATAAAATGGAATCGGCGCAACACATATTATCTGTATCTCTTAATCACCCTGTAATGCAGGAAGAAATGGAGTTGGTACAACACAGATCCCAATATATTCCAGGTTCGGTGCACTACGTTATTAATCGCTACCGGAAATCTCCCAATGTGATGATCGATGAGGTGGAAATGATGGTATATAATTACAATGCAAAAGATCAAAAATCGAGTAATCTCGAACTTGTTTTTTGTTTAGAAGGTAATAAGTATTG
>JBDTIC010000346.1:0-9199 GCA_039936595.1 Ginsengibacter sp.
AAGTTGTGGAAATAATTTGGAATTACAACCGATTACTACGAAGGTTTTTATGTAGGGGGAAATTGAAAATTTTAAATTGTTTCGACCACGGTATTTTGTAAACTGCATCTGAAAATGAAATCAAAAAATATATCTTATTGTTATCACGACTAAGCAGCATGGCTATTCTTAGGAATGATGAAATATCTTTATAGAAGTTGAGCTTTAAAAAATATTTCCTTTTGAATACAGAACGTTGGCACAATCAGAATACTTTCGTTGAATTATTGATATTACAAGGCAGATATTTAAATTTTTTTAAACGGTTTTAATGTGGGAAGGATATAAAAAAGGTTTTAAGGCATATTTACAATTAGAAAAATCTTTATCAGAAAATTCTGTAGAGGCCTATCTGCATGATCTGGAAAAGTTTACCCAGTTTCTCTGTCAAAATAATTTGGGGAAAAGCCCACGTGAGATTGTGCTTCATGAACTTGAAAATTTCCTGGAATGGATTAATCAATTAGGGATGACACCTTCTTCCCAAGCCAGAATTATGTCGGGATTGAAAAGCTTTTATAGATTTTGTCTCCAGGAAGAAATTGCTAAAAATGATCCGACGGCATTATTAGAAGCTCCTAAACTTGTAAAGCATTTGCCGGACGTGTTAAGTTATAATGAAATAGAAAAGATCATTAATTCTATTGACCTTAGCACTACCGAGGGTACCAGAAATAAAGCAATCATTGAAACCTTGTACAGTTGCGGTTTACGGGTTTCTGAGCTGGTAAATTTAAAATTATCGTGCCTTTATTTTGAAGTGGGTTATGTACGTATTACCGGCAAAGGAGATAAGGAAAGGCTTGTGCCCATCGGCTCTTCCGCAATTAAAAGTATCAAGTTTTACCTTGATTATATACGCACTCATGTATCTGTACTACCAGGAAATGAAGACATTGCGTTTCTGAACAGGAGAGGGAAAAAGCTCTCCCGTGTAATGATATTTATGATAATTAAAGAACTTGCAAAAAAGGCTTCTATTACTAAAAATATTTCGCCACATACTTTTCGGCATTCTTTTGCGACCCATTTAGTAGAAGGTGGAGCAGACCTCCGCGCCGTTCAGGAAATGCTCGGGCATGAAAGTATCACGACTACAGAGATTTACACTCACCTTGACCGGGAATATTTAAGAGATACTTTGCAGCAGTTTCATCCTGCATTCAGAAAGGAATGATTTTTAAACGGAAGATGAAGCAAAAGTAAGAAACAAGAAGCAAGTATCAAGAAGTACGAGTAAAGAAGCATTCACTCCTGATAAGAGTTTCTAAAAAAGGCTTTGACTGCATATTTTCGTAATTATTTTCCTTTTCCTGACAGTATGATCCTAATCGTATGAATCATTATTTTAAAATCAAGCGCTAACGAGATATTCTCAACATAGATGATATCATATTTCATGCGTTCAATCATTTCTTCAACATTTTCTGCATAACCAAACTTAACCATTCCCCAACTTGTAATTCCGGGTTTTACTTTTTGCAATATTTTATATTCCGGATTATTTTGCACAATTAAATCTATGTAATATTTTCTTTCAGGCCTTGGCCCTACGAGGCTCATTTCACCTTTAATAACGTTCCATAATTGAGGTAGCTCATCGAGCCTCCATCTGCGCATAACGAGTCCCCATTTAGTAATTCTGGGGTCCTCATTGCTACTGAGCATGACACCATTTTTTTCTGCATTCATGATCATTGACCTGAACTTATGAATAAAAAATATTCTGCCTTTATACCCAATTCTTTTCTGGGAATAAAAAATACTTCCTTTTGAAGAAAATTTTGTCCTGATGGCAGTATAGACCATTAAGGGAGAAAAAATAATAAGGCCTGAAACTGATAATAAAATATCAGTAAGACGCTTGATGTTTAGTTGCCACGGATTCAGTAAGCCTGTATGGATTTCGATTAAGGGTGTGCCCATAATATTGGTAGTTCGTACACTTCCGCTTAATATATCTACCTTATCCGGCATCATCTTTACATTCACTTCTTTTTCAGCAAGAGATTGTAAAATTTTTTCCAATTCGTCTCTTTCATTATTTCGCAATGCAATAATTACCTCGTTTATAGCATATTGATCGATCACATTTTTAATATCCGGAATGGTGCCCAGCAGCGGTATTTCTTCTTTTATTTCTTTGTTAATTTCTCTTTTTATAGAGATGAATCCTTTGATCTGATAGCCCGTTTTTTCTGTATTGGAATTGACGGTGTGAATCAATTCGTTGACTTTATTTTTGCTGCCGATTATAAGGGTATTGAACCAAACCTTATCTTGTTGCAGTTGCGAGTGGGCCTTGCTCAAAAATAAATATCTTGACAAATAAGTAAAAAAAAATTGAATACCTAGCAGGATTAAAAACTCAATATAAAATGAAGAAAGGTATTCATGTCTCTTGTACAGAAGAAAAATAAAAAAAAGGATGATACTGCCTATGATGGAACTTAGAAACGTAGACAGTAATTCGATCAGCCTCGATTTATAATAAATATCCCTATAGGTGCCAAAAAGATGGAATAAAATAAAGTAACCAACCGGATATAACATTAAGCCAGCGAGAAATTTATGATTAAGCTCGAAATCTTCTACACCTATTTTCCGGTGGATCCAGAAGAAAATTGTCCATGTAAACATAGAAGCAATAAAGTCGCCTAATGCATAGAAACCAATAGATAACCTTTTTTGCAAGAATAATAATTTGAATTACGAAATCTGATTACGGCTGATTTTATTAAGAATTAGGTGTGCGATTTCCATTGCACGATAACCATCTACTTCTGTCACGGCAGTAGCCTTGTTATTGTTGATGGCATCTACAAAACTTTGAAGCTCCATTTTTATAGCATTAGTATCCTTAATAACAGGCGACGCAACTGCTATTGTTTTTTTTCCATGATTAGTATCTACGTCAAATGTGAAAACGTTTTTATCTTCTGGTGATTTGTATTTGATGACCTCTGTTTTCTTTTCTAAAAAATTGATGCCAATATAAGAGTCTTTTTGGAACAAGCGCATCTTTCTCATTTTTTTCATACTGATTCTTGATGAAGTGAGGTTGGCGACACAGCCATTATCAAACTCTAATCTTACGTTTGCTATATCGGGGGTATCGCTAAACACATGTACTCCATTTGCCGATACATTTTTTACACTACTCTTTACCAGAGAAAGAATAATATCGATATCGTGAATCATGAGATCCAGGATCACGCTTACATCTGTTCCGCGCGGATTGAACTGAGATAATCTATGGACTTCTATAAACATGGGGGCAAGATCATATTCTCTTGCAGCAAGTAAAGCCGGATTAAATCTTTCAACGTGACCTACCTGAAGTTTGATATCGGCTTCCTTTACCAGCTTAACAATTTCCTTCGCCTCGTTTATCGTATTAGTAAGAGGTTTCTCCACAAATACATGCTTGCTTTTTAAAATAGCTTTTTTACATAGTTCAAAATGTGCAATGGTAGGAGCCACTATGTCAACAATATCACAGATGTCCATTAATTCATCCGGATCACTAAATCTTTTTAGTTGATATGCCTCAGTTATTTCTTTTGCATTTAAATCGGATGGATCGTAGAATCCTTTTATCTCTATTTCATCCATTTCTTTCCAGTTATTAAGATGAAATTTACCTAAATGACCTACTCCAAATACACCTACTCTTAACATATACATTATTTATAGCCGATAAAGATAACGAGAGATCAACAACCTTAACGCAGTAAAATTTCAGATGATTAATTTGTCAATCCTTAAAAAGTAATCGTGAACGCCCGATATTAATCCGGATATAAAAAATTCCTGGGTGGTTTAATCGCAGAACATTTGAGAAATGTGGTTTCATAAATCAATCACAAAAACAGTTCAAAACATCTACGTAAAAACTAATTCACGCCTTAAACGGCTAATTTTAAAATAAATAAGGTATTTTTAATTTTTTAGTGAGGAAAATAAAGAAATATTCTGAATAGACTAAGTGCTTAATCAGTTTTTTAATGGCGTTTTTAGTAGTTATTGCATGAGAAATCAACACAAGAAGTTTTTGTTCAAACAATACATCTGGCTAACACCATAAAATTAAATTTTATTTTCTTGTACTTAAAGAAAGACTTTATTTACAATGGACTACAAAAATTCTAAAAAAAAGCTGAAATAGTTTTTTTCTTTCAGCTTTTTTTCAAGTTTATGATATGACAAAACTAAACATCTTACTATTTACTTTATTTTTTACCTTATTTTTTATTCAATGCAAAGAAAAAAATAATGTACCGAAGGGTGATGCTGATAACGGCGGTATCTTCTTACCGGATGATTTTGAGGCTTTAGTTGTTGTGGATAGTATTGGATCCGCCAGGCATTTGGCTGTCAATAAGAATGGGGATATTTATGTTAAGCTTAGAGATGCTGCTCCAAACTCAGGAAACGTTGCCATAACAGTTGGAGAAGACGGCAAGGCCGATAGTGTTGCTTACTTCGGAGATTATCCCGTGAAAGGTGGTTATGGTCCAACAGGTATGAGAATACATGATAATTATCTTTATTTCAGTACAGGAGGGGCTGTATATAGAAATAAATTGACCCCCGGAAAATTGATCCCGGAAAGTAAGATAGAAACTATTCTGATTGATGATTATGAACACGACATTCATGGTCACGAACATATTGGTAAACCTTTGGCATTTGATGATGAAGGGCATATGTACGTACCTTATGGTGCGCCTAGTGACGTTTGCCAGGTAACCAACAGAACCCCAGGTCTACTAGCGCAAAATCCCTGCCCTGAACTTTCAGAACATGGTGGGATCTGGCAGTTTGATGCGAACAAATTAAATCAGACACAAAAGGATGGCAAGCGATATGCTACCGGTATAAGAAGTGTTATAGGTATGGACTGGAATCATAAGGATAATACCCTATATGCTTTACAACATGGCAGAGATGCTTTTAATAGGGCGTGGCCGGACCTATATACCGCCTGGCAAACTGCAGTTCTTCCTTCAGAGGAGTTCTTTAGAGTGAAAGAAGGAATGGATGGTGGTTGGCCATATTATTACTACGATCAAATTAAAGGAAAAAAACTTTTAAATCCTGAATATGGGGGTGATGGAAAAAAAGAAGGTAAGGGAGCCGACTATACGCAACCTATAATTGGATTTCCGGGACATTTTGCACCAAATGATCTACTTTTCTATACGGGTAATCAATTTCCGGAACATTATAAAAATGGCGCTTTCATTGCCTTTCATGGATCTACGATTCGGGCTCCATATCCTCAGGCAGGTTATTTTGTATGTTTTGTTCCTTTCAAAGATGGATCACCTTCTGGTCCGTGGGAGGTATTTGCCGATGGGTTTGCGGAAAAAGATACTATTGTAAACCCGGGAGATGCTGCTCATCGTCCCATGGGCCTGGCAATGGGACCTGATGGTTCTCTTTATGTCAGCGATGCAGTTAAAGGAAAGATATGGAGAATTATGTTTAAAGGGAATAAAGACAGTTTTGGTCTGGCACAATTAGCAAAGATGGAGAAACGCAAAACGCGCACTAACATAAAAAATCCGGACGCCGTTAAGGATAACCTGGATATGGGACTGGCCTCCGCCGGAGAAAAGACTTACAAAGTTTATTGCGCTACTTGTCATCAGGGCGATGGGAAAGGAGATGGGGATCGCTTCCCGCCTTTAGATGGGTCTGAGTGGGTAGTCGGAGATAAGGCCAGGTTGATTAATGTTATTCTAAATGGACTTGAAGGACCAATAACCGTAAAAGGAAAGTCCTTTAATGGTGCAATGCCAAAGCATGATTTTTTAAGTGATGCAGATATCGCTCAAATTCTTACTTATTCCAGGTTGAATTTTACCAATAATTCCAGTGCTATACGTGAGAAAGAAGTAGCCCGAGTCCGTAGTAATCTACTACAGGCTAAACCAATGGGTAAAAAATAAATTAATTCTATATACCGGGTCTGTGTTACAACAACCCCTGTCAAAAGAGTAAAAGCATTTTAATCAAAAACTGCTTATAATTTCAAACTATTTTATAACCTAAAAAACATCATCAGCAGAAAAGCAAAACAAAAAAAAGACACCTTTTAAAAATTTAATTCTGAACCAAAATTTAATTCTAAACCAAAAAAATTATTACTAAATGAAAAGAATCCTACAAAGTTGCTTACTGGTGGCGATGTTGCTACTGGTCACCCGGGGAGAGGCACAACAGAAAACTGTTTCGGGTACAGTTACATCTCAAGTTGACGGTAGCGCGCTGGCTGGCGTAAGCGTAGTAGTGGAGGGCACAAAATTAGGTGCAACTACTGATGCGCAAGGTAACTTCTCTTTGAATGTGCCATCCAATACCCAAAAGCTTGCATTTTCTTCTCAAGGCTATACTACTCAGTTGGTCGCTATTGGATCGGGATCAATGGCTGTTATCCTGGCAAATGATATCCAACAACTATCGGATGTGGTTGTTACGGCCCTGGGTATTAAACGCGCTGAGAAGTCATTAACTTATGCCGCACAAGTCGTAAATGCATCAGACTTGAATGTTGCAAAAGAGACCAATCTGATCAACTCACTTCAAGGTAAAGTGTCCGGTGTGGTGATATCCAGGAGTGCTACTGGGCCCGGTGGATCTTCAAAGGTTCAGTTAAGGGGTAGTCGTTCAATTACTGGCGGCAACGAACCTTTATATATCGTGGATGGGGTTCCTTTAAACACCGGGAGACGCGCATCCGGAGGAGGTGATTTTGGTGGACGCGATGGTGGAGGCGGTATCTCTATGCTTAATCCGGACAATATTGAAAGTATGACGGTTCTTAAAGGTGCTTCAGCCGCTGCATTGTATGGTAGTGCAGGCCAGAACGGGGCAATCGTGATCACAACAAAAAGTGGTAAATCGGGTAAAATCCAAATGGAATATGATGGAGGGATTACGACTGATAAGGCATTTTATCTTCCTAAGTTTCAATCAGAATATGGGCAGGGAGATGGAGGCATTTTTAGCCCTAACTCTGAGCATAGTTACGGCACTAAAGCCGATGGTCACGAGGTTACCTTGTGGAATGGGCAAAAAGCGCCTTACACAAACCACACGGATAATATGGCTAATTTTCTCAGGACAGGTACCACATTTAATAATTCCATTTCTGCAACCGGCGGTAATGATAAAATGAGGACCTTTTTCTCTTATGGCAATGTAAGCGCAGCGGGCATTTTAAGAAACAACGATATGACAAGACATAATATTGATCTTAAAATTGATAACAAGATAACAGACAAGCTTTCAATTACCGCAAAAGTATCCTACATATACCAGGAAATAAATAACATGCCAAGAACAGGAGAACAAGGTTACGCGATATCATCTATCTATCGTGCGCCGTTGTCTATTCCTCTTGCTATGATGAAAGATTTTAATTACTTTGACGCTACAGGCAAAGAGTTTCAGAATTATTGGAAACCTAATTCGTCCATATTATCCAACCCCTACTGGGATATGTACCGTGAGCCATACTTTGAAAAGAAAGACAGAGCGTTAGGGTTATTCGTCGCTAAATACCAATTTACGGATTGGATGGATTTTCAGGTAAGAGGAAGTATTGATAAGACCATGGAAACTGTTGATGAAAGATTTTATAATGATACTTACACAACCTATGGTATTGGTTCTACCATGGTTTTAAGTGACTATATGAGGCAAAATACAAATGTGGATGCACTTTTGTCAATAAATCGTAATTTAACCACAGATCTAAACCTGGATATACATGCAGGAGGAGCCATGCAACAGGGAACTTCGACATCCATGTCGGTAGATGCAAACGGAATGTTTAAGCAGAATTATTTTTTCCTTTCAAATGCTAAAAACCCCGTAACATCAAGCGGCTTGTCCAGATCGCCCCAAGTACAGTCTCTTTATGGAATGGCTACCTTGGGTTATAAGGATTATCTGTTCCTGGATGTTACTGGCAGAAACGACTGGTCTTCAGCATTACCGAGGGAAAACTGGTCTTATTTCTACCCATCCATTGGTGTATCGGGTATTATGTCTCAGATATTAACAATGCCTGATTGGATAAGTTATGGAAAATTGAGAGTATCTTATGCACGCTCTGGTTCTGGTGGTGGAGCCTATCGTGATCGTAACTACTATAATGTATCTTCAGGCGGAGGAATAACAGCTTCTTCCACAAAATCATTGCCTACCTATAAACCCGAGTTGACGAGTTCATTCGAGATTGGAGCTGAATGGTGGTTTATTAAGAGAAGAGTAGGGTTTGACCTTACTTACTATAATACAGATACCAGGAATCAGTTAATAACTATCACCACCCCTGCATCCTCCTTATTTAGTTCGCAATATATTAACGCCGGTTTGATCAACAACCATGGAGTGGAAGCTACTTTGTATTTAACACCGGTAAGGACTACTAATTTTGGATGGGAAACTAACTTTAATTTCAGCAAAAACATTAATAAAGTTATTCACCTGACAGATGAGTTAAAAAGGTTTATCATTACAGATAACAGAGGTGTAATGGTGGTTGCTGATGAAGGAAGTAAGTTCGGGGAAATGTACGGTACCGGTTGGCGAAGAGATAGCCAGGGACATCCTTTGGTTGACGCTAAAGGATTGCCTTTATTAACTGGGGGTAAAACTGTTTATCTCGGCAACTATAATCCTGATTTTAATTTAGGATTTAATAATTCCCTGCATTACAAAAATTTATCTCTTAACTTTTTGATCACCTATACAGAGGGGGGTACGGTAACGAGCAGCACCCAGGCTTTATTAGATGCCGATGGACATTCTCAGGCCTCGCTTCGGGGTCGTGAGGGAGGAATCGTTTTAGATGCTTATACCGAAGATGGCAAGAAGAACGCAAACGCTATTACACCTCAGCAGTATTTTGGAAAAATAGGTGAGAGATATTTTTCCGGAGAATTTTATTCCTACTCCGGAACGAACATTCGGTTAAGAGAAATGACTATGGGATATAACTTTTCCGGATTACTGAAGAGCGGTGGCTTTGTAAAAGGACTTCGGTTTTACTTAGTGGGTAGAAATCTTTTCTTCTTTAAGAATGATGCGCCCTTTGACCCGGAAATGCTTACTGGTATTGGTAACTGGGGAGGTATTGAATATA
>JBDTIC010000347.1:0-5178 GCA_039936595.1 Ginsengibacter sp.
ACTACAAAAGCAATTGGTATGATGCAGAGTTTCATCAATAGCTATCCTAATTCTTCCAGGATTACTGACGCTACTGAAATCATTGCAAAATGCAGAGCTAAGCTCGAAGAAAAAGATTATCGTTCAGCCAAACTGTACTACAATTTGCAAATGTACCAGGCATCGGGTATTGCCTTTACGAATTTGATCAATGCCTATCCTGAATCTTCAAAAGGTGAAGATTATATGCTGATGGCCGTAAAATCATTCTATCAATTTGCCAAATTGAGTGTTTATGATAAGCAGGAAGAAAGATATACTAAAGTGGCCACAGAATATTTTGATTTTGTGGATCGTTTTCCTGAAAGCAAATTATTAAAAGACGCAGAAGATTATAAAAATCAAAGTCAAAATAATATTAAACAAATACAAAATGAGCAAACTAAGACGCCAACAGAGCGCTAATACCAGCAATGTGGTGGAAACTCAGAACCTGATTGACGTTAAAGAAAAAACAGGCAATCTTTATGAATCAATTACGATCATCGCGAAAAGAGCCAACCAGATTAACATTACTATTAAAGAAGAGTTGCATAATAAACTGGAAGAGTTCGCAAGCCACACCGACAGTCTTGAAGAAATTCATGAAAACAAGGAGCAGATTGAAATCTCAAAAGCTTATGAGAGAATGCCTAATCCAGCGTTGTTAGCTACTGCAGAATTTATGGAAGATAAGATCTATTATAGGAAAAATGAAGACAACCTATTTAATTAAATTTTTAACTATCTTTTCATAATAAATAATACTTTTAATGGCGGATATTTCCGCCATTTTTAATTATATCTTCTTTTGTCATCTTAGAAGTCAGTTATGCTAAAAGAGAAAAAGATTTTATTATGCGTTACAGGAAGTATTGCTGCCTATAAATCTGTAATTCTTTTACGGCTTTTAATAAAATCGGGTGCTGAGGTAAAAGTAATTATGACGCAAGGGGCTAAAGATTTTGTTTCACCACTCACCTTTTCCACACTTTCAAAAAATATTGTATTAAGTGACTTGTTCGATGAGAGTTCATGGGCTAATCATGTGATGATGGGAAGATGGGCTGACGTGATGATTGTTGCGCCAGCTTCCTGTAATACACTTGCAAAAATGGCTCACGGATTGTGTGACAATCTTCTCCTTGCTGTATATCTATCTTCAAATTGTCCTATAATTATAGCCCCTGCAATGGATGAAGACATGTGGAATCATCCCGCCACTAAAAAAAATAGAGAAATATTAATTCAAAATGGAAATCAGTTTCTGCCCGTAAAAAGCGGAGAACTCGCAAGTGGTCTTTTTGGTGAAGGAAGAATGGCAGAACCGGAAGAAATCATTGATTATCTGCATGGCCTATTTAGCATTTACGAGAGGCTTAAAGGAAAAAGAATTTTAGTTACTGCCGGTCCCACCTATGAATCATTAGACCCTGTGAGATATATCGGCAATCATTCGAGCGGCAAAATGGGTATCGCAATTGCAGAAGAATTATATAAGAATGGGGCAGATGTTCATTTAGTATTGGGACCTTCCGCTATTGAAGTCAAAAAAGGAATAAAAACAGAGAGGGTGATTTCGGCGAATGACATGTACGAAGCATGTATGAGAGATTTTCAATCTTACAATATTATAATAATGGCTGCTGCTGTGGCTGATTATACGCCAAAACATAAGGATGAACAAAAAATAAAAAAGGATGCAGACGAATTTTCCATTTCATTAGTAAAAACAAAAGATATTCTCCAAACAGCAGGCAAATTGAAATCAAAGGAACAAACATTAGTGGGATTTGCTTTGGAAACCATTAACGAAAAGGAAAATGCACTCAGGAAACTTTTAAACAAGAATGCAGATCTTATTGTGCTGAATTCGATGAATGATGAAGGCGCAGCATTTGGATATGACACTAATAAAATTACTATTTTTGATAAAAACCAAAATGAATATCACTTTCCTCTTAAAACAAAAAAGGACGTGGCTACTGATATCGTAAATACCATTATCCAATATAGAAATGAATAAACTATTCTTATTTTTTTCAGCATGCCTGCTTAATGTTTTGGTGAATGCCCAGGAGTTAAGGGGCAGAGTAAATGTATTAAGTAACCGGGTAGGTAATAATGTGGATAAGAAAACATTTCAAACTCTACAAACAGCGCTCAACAATTTTGTAAACAACAGAAAATGGACTTCTGATAATTATGGCCCTTCAGAAAAAATTGATTGTAGTTTTCTCCTTAATCTTGAATCCACAGGCGATGCTAACGTGTATAAAGGGTCGCTAACCATTCAATCATCCAGGCCGGTTTTTAACTCTTCTTATATATCTCCTGTTATCAATTACCAGGATAATGATGTCATTTTTAAATATATAGAGTTTCAACAGTTGGAATTTAATGACACAAGAGTTTCAGGTACAGACGCGCTTGTCTCTAATCTTACTGCCGTTTTTGCTTATTGGATTGACATGGTTCTTGGCTTTGATTACGATTCATTTTCACCAAGAGGTGGCAATATCTATTTCCAGAAAGCACAAAATATTGTAAACAATGCCCCGGAAGGTAGAAATATATCGGGCTGGAAAGCATTTGACGGTACAAGAAACAGGTATTGGCTTGCAGAGAATTTATTAAACAGCAAATACAATATTATTCACGATGTTATCTATAACTACTATCGGTTAGGCATGGATAAACTTTATGACCAGGAAGCAATCGGGAGAACTCAGATTTTAAATGTACTGAGCATGTTAAATACTTTCAACACGGAAAACTCAAATACGATGATTCTTCAATTCTTTTTTCAGTCGAAAACACAGGAGCTCATCAGGATATTTTCAAAGGCATCAGCACCAGACAAGGCTAAGGCGTTGGATTTTTTAAAACGAATTGATGTTTCCTCGGCTACTAAATACCAGGAACAACTGAAATAATGAAGAATGCCATTTATATAATATTTTTTTCCTGTCTTGTTTCGTGCAACCCGAATAGCGAGGCACCGTCAAATATTTTACAACCTCCTGAAATGTCAAATATTCTTTGGGACATTATGCGGTCTCAAACCCTCGCTTACGAAATAGCAAGAAAAGATTCTACTGTGAATGAAGCCATTGAAACAAAAGCCCTGTCTCAAAAAGTATTTAGTATTTACAAGATCGATTCTGCTTATTTCAATAAAAGTTATAACTGGTATGTCCGGCATCCTGCTATTTTAAAGACTATCTTTGATTCGATGTACGTGCAAAAAGAAAGTGAAAACAATTTGAAATTGGATAGAAAAAACATGCTGGATACTTTGAGTGACCCGGGATTTTTTAAAAAAAAATGGTATAATGAATAAAGTTTATAATAATGCTGATGAGGCTCTTCACGATGTTGGTGATAAAAGTGTCATTATGTTGGGAGGTTTTGGCTTATGCGGTATTCCCGAAAATTGTATTACCGCATTAGTAAAGAAACAGGTATTTGAGTTAACCTGTATTTCAAATAATGCCGGAGTAGATGATTTTGGTATTGGTCTGCTGTTAAAAAAGAAACAATTAAAAAAAATGATCGCTTCTTATGTAGGCGAGAACAATGAATTTGAAAAACAATTATTAAGCGGTGAACTGGAAGTAGAACTGATACCGCAAGGTACTCTTGCTACAAGGTGTATGGCTGCGGGATATGGAATGCCGGCAATTTATACTCCTGCAGGGGTTGGTACAGAAGTAGCTATCGGAAAGGAAACAAGAGTATTTAATGAAAAGGAATATTTGTTAGAATATGCATTTGATGCTGATTTTGCTTTTGTAAAAGCGTGGAAAGGTGATACACATGGCAATTTAATATATAAAGAAACCGCAAGAAATTTTAATCCTTTGATGGCGATGGCTGGAAAAATAACCATAGCTGAAGTAGAACACCTGGTACAACCTGGGGAATTGAATCCTAATGAAATACACACGCCAGGTATTTATGTGCACCGTATTTTTGAAGGCGCTATATATGAAAGAAGAATTGAGCAGCGAACTATCAGACATTAGCAACAACTATTATGTTAGACAAAAATCAAATCGCGCAACGCATTGCCCAAGAATTAAAAGACGGCTATTATGTAAACCTGGGGATAGGGATACCAACCCTTGTCGCGAATTATATTCCTACCGGAATTACTGTAACTCTTCAATCAGAAAATGGACTCCTGGGTATGGGACCTTTTCCTCTTGAGGGCGACGAAGATGCTGACCTTATTAATGCGGGCAAGCAGACGATTACTACTTTACCAGGTTCCGCTTTTTTTGACAGTGCCATGAGTTTTGGTATGATACGTGCCGGAAAAGTGGACCTAACTGTTTTAGGCGCTATGGAAGTAAGTGAAAATGGTGATATTGCCAGTTGGAAAATTCCAGGCAAAATGGTGAAAGGAATGGGCGGCGCTATGGACCTCGTTGCCAGCGCAAAAAACATAATCGTCGCGATGATGCATACTAACCCCAAAGGGGAATCTAAATTATTATCTGAATGTAAACTGCCTTTGACAGGCATCAGGTGTGTAAAAAAAATTATAACTAACCTTGCAGTTATTGAAGTGAGTGCGGGCGGCTTCCGTTTATTAGAAAGAGCTCCGGGAGTTTCTGTGGATGAAATTAAAGATAAAACAGGGGGGCTTCTTATTATAGAAGGCGATATTCCTGAAATGGTATTTTAAACGCTAATCAATAAGAGAGTTTTTCATCGCAAAAAAAACAAGGCCCACTGAATTTTTTACACCAAAGCGTTCCATCAATCTGTCTTTGATTGCTTCTACGGTACGTGCGCTGATCTCCATTTTTTGCGCAATTTCCTGTGCGGTGTATTCCATGCATACTAAAGAAAGCACTTCTTTCTCTCTTTCACTTACTACTATTTCGCTGTTTAAGTTGGGGTTAAATTTTTTACCGGCATAATTCTTTTTAATAAGAATACGGTTCACAAAATTGTTTAAATAGAAACCTGTATTCATTACATCCATAATTGCCTGCTTAATTTCTGTCGGATCGGTACTTTTTAATAAATAACCATTAGCTCCACTATCCATTAAATGACCTACAAAACGTTCGTCTTCAAACATGGTAAGTATCAATACCCTTATTTGCGGAAAATGTTTATTTAAATATTTGGTAGTTTCTATACCAT
>JBDTIC010000348.1:0-12336 GCA_039936595.1 Ginsengibacter sp.
TCATTTGTAAAGGCAAGCAGGGTTTAAGAGTTTGTTTTTTCTCTACCTCAAGTCCACAACTTCCACACCAGGATGATCTTTAGGATTGAATACAAATAATGATGCCGGAAGATCGGAATTAGTTTTGAAACCGGTAACAGTATATATGTAGCGATTACCATTCTTTTCAAACAATTTGGTGGAAACAATATTTTTTGAAATCTTGTCTATATAAACTAACACCTTAAAAAAAGTTTTTGTTTTATCAATAGGTGTTAATTCTATTTCCTGTATGGTCTTATTACCACGCTTGGTTTCATCATTGAGTTTATAAAGAAAATCCTTATCGTAAAAATTCGTAAACATTTTTTGCGGAGTGATTGTATTTGTTGAGGGATCAAATTTAGAAACCTGCACTTCATCAGCAGCCTTGTCATAAGTCCAGATATTATTACCATCGCTGTAAATCTCCTGACCAGAAATACTTACTCTATAATTAGGCCCCTTGATATACACTACTCCCTTTTTTGAACCCTGCACTTTATCATTAGCATCGGTTACAGACAAAGAGAAATTGGCCTGTACTGTTTTATAAGTCTTAAATTTAGAACTCACTTTGTCCAATATCACTTTTGCATCAGGATCATTTTTACCCAATTTATTATTTTGAGAAAATCCCGTCCAACTGCTTATCACTAAAATTCCAATGAGTAATGTTTTCATCATAACTATTTATTAAATACAAAAAATTAAGAGGCCAAAGATATATCATAGACCTAATGATGAACTTGATAGTTTAAAACAGTTTTAAAGTAAAATGTTAATATAAGCCAGGAGAGAAGAACAAAAGAAGGCGATCACCTTTGATACGCTATTACGAAGCAATTATACTTCATATTTTAATGCTACAGGAGTTTCATTTTGTACCTGATTAGAATGGCTGAATTCTTTTGCTGCTTTGATGAAATGTACGAAAAGAGGGTGTGGGATTTCCACGGTACTTTTTAATTCAGGATGATATTGAACGCCAATAAAAAAAGGATGATCAACCAACTCAATAATTTCAACAAGACCACTTTGTGGATTTATTCCACTTGAGATCATACCTGCTGCCTCAAACTGTTCCAAATATTTATTATTGAACTCCCAGCGATGTCGATGGCGCTCATTTATTTTTACGGTTCCATAAATAGAATACGCCAGTGTGCCTTCCTTTACCACGCATGGGTAAGATCCCAAACGCATTGTTCCACCTTTCATCGTAATTTTTTTCTGCTCCTCCATCATATCTATTACAGGATCGGGGGTATCAGGGTTCATTTCTGTAGAATCTGCCTCTTTAATACCCAACACATTCCTTGCAAATTCAATTGCTGCCATCTGCATACCAAGGCAAATTCCAAAAAACGGCAGATTGTTTTCGCGCGCGTACTTTACAGCAATAATTTTACCATCAACTCCTCTAAAACCAAAGCCCGGAGCCACTAATAATCCATCAAGTCCTACTAATTTCTCATTTACATTTCCCTCATCAATGTACTCACTATGCACATTTACCACCTGCACCTTGCAATCATTCATGGCACCAGCGTGAATAAAAGACTCAAGAATAGATTTATAAGCATCCTGCAATTCGATATATTTTCCAATAAGGCCAATGGTTACTTTGTTAGCAGGATGTTTCACTTTGTCAAGAAATTCTTTCCATTTAGTTAATTCGGGTTCATTATAATTAGTGATGTTCAATTTTTTCAACGTTATTAGATCCAGCTTTTCACGCAACATTGCAATCGGCACCTCATAGATCGTAGAAGCATCTGCAGCTTCAATTACCGAATCTACCTTTACATTACAAAAGAGCGCCACTTTTCTCTTAAGCTCATCGCTTAACGGGCGTTCAGTACGACAAACTAAAATATCCGGATGCACACCATTTTCACTCATCAATTTCACGCTATGTTGTGTAGGCTTTGTCTTTAATTCTTTAGCTGCTTTCAAATAAGGAATTAAAGTGAGGTGTACTACCAGGCAATCTTCATCAGGCAATTCCCATTGTATTTGTCGGACAGCTTCTATAAAAGGAAGGCTCTCAATATCGCCAACAGTACCGCCAATCTCTGTGAGAATAACATCGTATTTATTTTTCTCACCGAGCAGCATCATACGTCGTTTAATTTCATCAGTGATGTGTGGTACCACCTGCACGGTTTTACCCAGGTAATCCCCTTCCCGTTCCCTGTTGATAACTGTTTGATAAATCTTTCCGGTAGTTACATTATTAGCCTGGGATGTATTGATATTTAAAAAACGTTCATAATGACCAAGGTCAAGATCTGTTTCTGCGCCATCTTCTGTCACAAAACATTCGCCATGCTCATAGGGATTTAAAGTTCCGGGATCTATATTGATATATGGATCAAACTTTTGAATAGTAACACTTAAGCCTCTGGCTTGTAAAAGTTTAGCAAGAGAAGCTGCAATAATTCCTTTGCCCAACGATGAACTAACCCCACCAGTAACGAAAATGTATTTTGCCATTTTTATAGATTTTTAAAAAAATAAATACCTCTCAAAACAAATAAGAATATTTGTATTGAAAAGTAACAAATTAGACCGCGGAAAAACAAATGAATTAAAAAAATCCGTGAGGTCGTGCAAACTTACACTTAATATTTTAGCCCAAAAAGTTATAAAAAAAATTGTGGAAAAAATTCGGTTAGCTAGAGACTGATATGAAAGACGAATGGGTTTACTCCGTCTTCAAAAATCTCGTTTACGATTGAATGAACCGGCCTAAAAATCATATCAAATAGTTCCCTACCGCGTTATCATATCTATTTTTCCATTCACTGATATTTCCCCAGTTTTCATTATCAATGATTGTTTCCCCGGAAGTGACAATCCCTAATTTCTCGAAAGGAACTTTTAATTGTTGTTCAAATTCTTGTGTATTGCCGGCCTCGATTGTTACAACTACCCTGCCATGGGCTTCACCAAACCAGAAAGCGTCTTTACGAATGTTTGTTGCCTGCTGTGTTACGTTAAATCCCAGATCATTCAGAAAACCGCTTTCAGCAAGATTTACAAAAAGGCCACCTTCAGAAATATCATGGGCTGATAGTATCATTCTATTATTAATTAATTGTCCAATCGTTTTATGTAACAGAAATTCTTCTTCCAGGTCAAAATATGGAGCCGGTGAATAGTCCACACCACATATTTTATGCAGATATTCAGAACAGCTAAAATCTTCAATATTCTTTCCTAACAGGTAGATGACCTCCCCAGCATTTTTGAAATTTAGAGTCATTTTATTTTCAATATCCTCAAGTAACCCCACCATTCCTATTACAGGAGTTGGATAAACTGCGCCTGAAGGGGATTGATTATAGAAACTCACATTGCCTCCGGTAACCGGGGTTTCAAACTTTAAACATGCTTCCGACATTCCTTTTATACTCTCCACAAACTGGTAATAGACTTCAGGGTCGTAGGGATTTCCAAAATTGAGACAATTGGTAATACCCAGAGGGATGCCTCCGCTACAAACAATGTTCCTGGCAGCCTCGCTTACTGCAATCATGCAGCCGATAAAAGGGTCAGAGAAAACATAAAGACTGTTACAATCAGTTGTCATTGCGAGCGCTTTTGCCGTACCTTTTACTGCCACCACTGCAGCATCAGAAGGTGCATTGGTATTCAGATTGGCTGTTCCCACCATGCTATCATACTGCTCATATATCCATTTTTTTGAAGCGATAGAAGGAAGAGAAATTAATTTTACAGCAATGCTTTTTATATCTTCCGGCACTGGAATTTTCGAAGGATCAAAAGATTTTACTTTTTCCAAATAAGTGGGCCTCACATATTCTCTTTCATAAACGGGAGCCCCACCACCAAGCACCAGGCTCTCCGCAGGCAGTTCTGCTTCAAGTGCACCATTCATATAAAAGCTGAGCATATCACCATCTGTTACCTCCCCGATTTGCTCACACGGAAGGTCCCATTTCTCAAAAATTTCAATCACTTCCTTTTCACGGCCTTTCTGTACTGTCAGCAGCATTCTTTCCTGGCTCTCACTTAAGAGAAGTTCCCAGGCTTTCATTCCTTTCTGGCGGGTGGGCACATTTTCTAAATATATATTCATGCCTACACCTCCCTTTGTGCTTGTTTCAGCAGTAGAACAAATAATACCTGCAGCACCCATATCCTGCATACCAACTAATGCACCGGTTTGTATCACCTCAAGACAGGCTTCCAATAACTTTTTTTCCTGGAACGGATCTCCAACCTGGACAGCCGGCAGATCTTCCGCGCTGTTTTCCGTAATATCAGCGGAAGCAAATGCTGCTCCACCCATACCATCTTTTCCAGTAGCGCTTCCTGCAATAAATACAGGATTTCCTTTCCCAAAAGCAGTAGCGCTTACTGTCTTACCAAGTTGCACTACCCCTGCGCTCATTGCATTTACCAAAGGATTAGTAGAATAACAATTTTCAAAATAGATTTCACCACCAACGGTAGGTACGCCAAAACAATTTCCATAGTGACCGATCCCGCTGACGATGCCTTTCAGTAAATGTTGTGTTTTTTCATTTTCAATATTTCCAAAACGCAACGAATTTAAAGTAGCAATTGGCCTGGCTCCCATCGTAAAAATATCTCTGTGAATACCTCCTACACCGGTTGCCGCTCCCTGGAATGGTTCAATTGCAGAAGGATGATTATGGCTTTCAATTTTAAAAACCACACCCAGGCCGTCACCTATATCTATCAGACCTGCGTTTTCCTCTCCGGCTTTAACCATAAGCCTTGCACCTTCTTTAGGCAAGGTCTTTAGCCATCTAATTGAATTTTTATAACTGCAATGTTCACTCCACATTACTGAATAAGCGCTTAGCTCAGTAAAGTTGGGTACTCGTTTGAGAATTTCAACGATTTTTTCAAATTCATCTTTTTTCAACCCTAACTTTTCGGCAGTTTCAAATGTTATCTCCATAATTATATTAAAAAGGCAAACTTACAATCTCTTAGACTTTTAACAGAGGATTGGATGTGAATATTTTAATTAACTTCCCACATTTAAAAATAATATCTGCTTGATTTATATTTTATTCATTCTCTATTGCTGTCTTTTCTGCTGGCTTATCAGCCGTATCTCTTTTTTTACCAATTCCGGATTATCCAACAGAATTCTTATCACTTTATTCCTGGTGAGAATCATTGCATTAATTATAGGTTCTTATTTAAATCTCTATTATTTCCCCGTTTCAGATTCTGTTGCTTTTCATAATATGGGAATTGATGAATTCAATTTACTCTTTCAAAACCCAAAAGAATATTTTGTAAATATTTTTCACACTGAGACCTCCGAGAGCTATTACAGGCTTTTAGATGATTCAAATTCGTATTGGAATAACTTAAGAACTAATTTATTGGCTAAGATGCTGTCGCTTTTTGACTTGTTCAGTTTTAAAAGCTTCGTCATTAATACACTTTTTTTTAACTTCCTGGTATTTTTTGGAGTTGTGGCGCTCTACAAAGTTTTTATCAAAATATTCCCTGGATTATCTCTGCAACTCATCATGTGCATTTTTTTATTACCATCAGCGCTCTTTTTTTCTGCCATGATACATCGTGATGGCCTTATCTTATTATCCATTTCAATGGTCATCTATCATCTATATTTTATGATGGATCAACAGTATTATTCATGGAAGAGAATAATCATCATGTGCTTATTTCTCCTTGTCATATTTTTACTGAGAAACTTCGTTTTTATTTGTTTATTACCCGCCCTTATATCGTGGATAGTTGCTCAAAAATTTCACAGAAAAGCACTCCTTTCTTTTCTTCTGGTATATGCTATCATTTCTATCCTGTTTTTTTCTTCAGGGTATATCTCACCCAGATTCAACCTTCCAAAATATGTTTCATCCCGTCAACTAAGTTTTATTGACGTAGGAAAAGCAGGGGCTTCCACAATGAATATTGACCGTCTTGAACCATCTTTCAGAAGTTTTTTTAGAAATGCACCACAAGCATTTAGTCATTCGTTGTTGCGCCCATATATTACAGAAATAGCCAGTTTTGAATATCTGCCATTTGCGATCGAAATTCTGGCGATTGAAATTCTATTTATTTTGTTTTTGTTATATAAAATAAAGAAAAGGATCGTTGACCCTCTCATTTATTTTTGTATTTTTTTCAGTCTCAACATGTTTCTGATAATAGGATATACAGTACCTATTATGGGAGCGATTGTGAGATACAGAAGCATATATTTGATCTTTTTAATACTCCCCATCATAGGGTATTTGAATTGGAATAAGGTAAAGATTCAAAAGTTTAAATAATTTTACAATACGTATTATTTGTGCTAATTTTTAATTAAAAACAACATAATGCTGAAAATAAATTATATCTTTTATAAATTAAGTCGTTTTTTTGCACTTCAAAATAAAAAAAATGCAATCATTACGACTCAATGCCCTCCATGGCCTTTTTTCAGATTCAAATATTATTAGTATTCCTGAATCTAAAAAGATTACCAGTTTTTTTGGTGAAAATGTTTTCGATTTAAAGAAAGCAAGACAATTCTTAAGCGATGAGGCTTATAAAAGCCTTACATCATCCATTAAAAATCAGACAAAAATTGACAGAAAGATGGGTGATCAAATTGCGTCAGCTTTAAAATGCTGGGCCGAATCAAGAAATGTAACCCATTATACTCACTGGTTTCAGCCATTAACCGGGGCTACAGCCGAAAAACACGATTCTTTTTTTACGTTAAAAGGAGACGGAACAGCATTAGAGGAATTTGATGGTGCAGCACTGATACAGCAGGAGCCCGATGCCTCTTCTTTCCCAAGTGGTGGCATCAGAGTTACGTTTGAAGCAAGAGGTTATACTGCATGGGATCCCTCGTCGCCCCCATTCATCATGGAAATGGGAAATGGAAAAACACTTTGCATTCCAACCATTTTTGTATCGTATACAGGTGAATCATTAGATGCAAAAACCCCTTTATTAAAATCTACCGTGGCCCTTGAAAAAGCGGCCTTAGATGTGTGCCAGTATTTTGATAAAAATATCACCTCTGTCAAGCCCACCCTTGGATGGGAACAGGAATATTTTGTGGTAGATTCAAGCATTGCTAGTGGGCGGCCGGATTTGATTGCAAGCGGACGCACTGTTTTCGGACATGCACCTGCAAAAGGCCAGCAACTGGAAGATCATTATTTTGGAGCAATACCCGAAAGAGTATATTCATTTATGCGCGATTTTGAAGAAGAATCTTATAAATTAGGTATCCCTCTTCGCACCAGGCATAATGAAGTAGCTCCCTCTCAATTTGAATGCGCCCCTATATTTGAAGATGTAAATATCGCAGTAGATCATAATATTTTATTGATGGATGTAATGACCCGGGTGGCGAAAAGGCATAATTTAATGGTATTGCTCCATGAGAAGCCTTTTGCAAAAATAAACGGGAGCGGTAAACACAATAACTGGAGTATGGCTACCAATACTGGTGTCAATCTGCTTGCACCAGGAAAGACCCCCAAAACCAATTTGATGTTTCTTGCTTTTTTTGTGAACACTATCAAAGCGGTTCATGATCATGCAGATATATTAAGAGCCTCTATTGCCAGCGCAGGAAATGACCACAGGCTGGGAGCGAATGAAGCGCCGCCTGCCATCATTTCTATATTTATCGGGAAATATTTAACTGATGTGTTAAATGAAGTGGAGAAACGTGTTGGAGAAAGGTTCGATGAGCAGGATGAGGCGATGCTGAAACTGGATATCCATAAAAGTATTCCTGAACTAATGCTGGACAATACAGACAGGAACCGCACTTCCCCTTTTGCATTTACCGGAAATAAATTCGAATTCAGAGCTGTAGGTTCGTCGGAAAATTGTGCAGGCCCAATGACGGTACTTAATACTATAATTGCTGAAACACTTACCCGATTTAAAACAGATGTAGATGCCATCATTGACAAAGGGGAGAAGAAAGAAATTGCTTTGATGCAAACCATTCAGAAATACATTGTTGAGAGTAAGAAAATCTTATTTGAAGGTGATGGATACAGTGCAGCATGGGAAAAAAATGCAGAAGAAAGAGGATTACCGAATATAAAAACTACTCCCCTTGCTCTTGACGCTCTTGTAACCCAAAAATCAAAGCAACTTTTTGAACGCCACGGAATTTATTCTAAAAAGGAAATAGAAGCGAGGCACGAAATACTGCTGGAGAACTATACAAAAAAGATCCAGATAGAAGCCAGAATAATGGGCGATTTAGCAAGTACGTATATTTTACCCGCATCTATCAGATACCAGAATATTTTACTCACAAATATTAAAGCATTAAAAGAGCTGGATTTCGATGAAAGTAACTATGCAGCGCAAAAGCTGATTGCTTCCAAAATTTCCGAACATATCAATGTAATCAATACCCAGGTAAAAGCAATGATCGAAGCAAGGAAAGTGGCCAACGAAATAACCGATTCAAGGGAAAAAGCCATTGCATATTGTGATGACGTAAAAAAACATTTCGAGGTAATAAGATACCATGTGGACAAACTGGAACTTCTGGTGGATGATGAATATTGGGAATTGCCTAAATACAGGGAATTACTTTTCTTACGCTAATAGTAGAATCTAACGTGTTTTAATTTAATTAACAATGTGGGTTTTAAACTTTAGAGACCGTTTAATATCTATTATTGAAATCACTAAAAAATTAAAACATGAAAAAATTATTTATTAGCTTATTAGCAATCGGATTTTTTGTTTCAACTGGAAATGCACAGGTACAGAGAGATGTAACCCGATCACAAAAAGTTCAGTCTGATTCTTCCCGTCATTATAAAAAGGGTAAAATGATGAATGACCTGAATCTGACGGCAGATCAGAAATCTCAAATGAAAGAGATGCAACAAAGTGGTAAACAACAAAGAGAGACTATCAAAAATGATGCATCCCTTACCCCTGACCAGAAAAAGGAAAAAATGAAAGACCTGCAAAAATCTCAATCAGCTAAAGTAAATACCATCTTAACTCCTGAACAGCAGTCTCAAAGAAAGACTCATATGGAAAAAATGAAATCAAGTGGCCAAATGCAAGGTAGAAAAGGTCATTACAGGGGAAACAAAAATTCCAACACTTCGCAAGACGCATCACAATCATAACAAATTTCCGTCTTAAAATTAATACAGGCCATCGTTTCCGATGGCCTGTATTTTTATATACATTCATCCAAATTTATACCGACACGCTATCCTTTGAGATAACTTCATTTCTGAAAACAACAGTACCATCAAACACATCTACTAAAACAGGCTTGGTTTTATCTATGGTCCCACTCAACAGCTTTTTGCTTAACTGATTTACGATTTGTTTTTGAATCAACCTCTTCAACGGTCGGGCTCCAAATTGTGGATCAAATCCATTTTCAGAGAGGTAATCTAAAGCGTAATCAGTGAATTCAAGTAAAACACCACTTTTTGCCAACTGTTTTTTCAAATCTGTAAGTTGTATCTTGATAATTTCCCTGATATCTTTCAGCAGCAACGGCTGGAACATAATTACCTCGTCAATTCTATTCAAAAACTCAGGCCGGATCGTTTGTTTTAAAAGATCCAACACTTCGCGTTTGGTATTATCGACTACCTCTTCTTTATTCTTTTCCGTTACATTTTCAAAATTGGCCTGGATGATATGGCTTCCCATGTTACTGGTCATAATAATAATAGTATTTTTAAAATTCACAACACGTCCTTTATTATCGGTTAACCTTCCATCATCCAACACCTGTAGTAAAATATTAAAAACGTCGGGATGCGCTTTTTCAATTTCGTCCAGCAAGATCACACTGTAAGGTTTGCGTCTAACTGCTTCCGTTAATTGTCCGCCTTCATCGTAACCAACGTAACCAGGAGGCGCTCCTACTAACCTGCTTACAGAATGCTTTTCCTGATATTCGCTCATGTCAATTCTTGTCATCATACTATCATCATCAAATAAATAATCAGCCAGAGCTTTGGCCAGTTCTGTTTTACCAACACCAGTAGTACCCAGGAATATGAATGAACCAATTGGTTTTCGGGGATCATGAAGTCCGGCGCTGCTTCTACGCACTGCATCTGCTATTGCCTCAATAGCCTCGTCCTGGCCCACCACGCGCTTATGTAATTCATCTTCAAGATTCAATAGCTTTTCCTTTTCACTCTGCAACATTTTATTTACAGGAATGCCTGTTGCCTTGGCTACACTCTCAGCAATATCTTCTGCATCTACTTCTTCCTTCAATAAACGCTTTTCACTTTTTTCATCCAGTTGTAAAGTATATTCGGCGATCAATTTTTCCTGACCTTGCAGTTTACCATACCTGATTTCAGCCACCTTACCATAATCGCCTTCACGCTCGGCCTTTTCTGCAGCCATTTTTAAATTTTCCATTTCTGCCTTTGCATTCTGCACTTTTTCAACCAGTTCCTTTTCCTGTTGCCACTTAGCTTTAAAAGTGTCGCGCTCTACAGAAAGATTGGAAATTTCAGTATTCAATTGTCTTAATTTTGCTTCATCTTTTTCCCTTTTAATAGCTTCCCTTTCAATTTCCAATTGCCGAATCTGGCGTTCGAGATTATCCAGGCCCTCCGGCATTGAATTCATCTCAAGCCTAAGCTTGGCAGCACTCTCATCAATAAGGTCGATGGCTTTATCTGGTAATAAACGATCAGTAATGTAGCGATGCGATAATTCAACGGCAGCGATGATCGCTTCATCCTTTATGCGCACATGGTGATGCGTCTCATAGCGATCTTTTAAACCTCTTAAAATAGAAATAGCATCATCTACATTGGGCTCATCTACCATTATTTTTTGAAATCTCCTCTCGAGCGCTTTATCTTTCTCAAAAAATTTCTGATATTCATTTAGGGTGGTTGCACCAATGGCTCTTAATTCACCACGGGCTAATGCCGGCTTTAAAATATTGGCCGCATCCATAGCTCCATCACCACCACCCGCTCCTACTAAAGTATGTATCTCGTCAATAAACATAACGATCTCGCCATCGCTGTCTGCTACTTCTTTAATCACCGATTTTAATCTTTCTTCAAACTCCCCTTTATATTTCGCTCCTGCTATTAATAACCCCATATCCAAAGCAAAGATAGTTTTGGATTTCAAGTTTTCTGGTACGTCACCACTGATGATCCTGTTAGCCAATCCTTCCACAATAGCTGTTTTACCCACGCCTGGCTCGCCTACAAGGATTGGGTTGTTTTTTGTTCTTCGGGATAAGATATGCAAGGTTCTCCTGATCTCCTCATCACGGCCGATTACAGGGTCCAGTTTATTACTTCTTGCTAACTCGTTGAGATTCTTGGCATATTTATTTAATGCATTGAACTGGGTTTCTGAAGTCTGTGAAGAAACAGTTGAACCTTTTTTCAAATATTTGATCGCAGCGATCAGCGATTTTTCAGTTAATCCGGCATCTTTCAAAATTTTTGCTGCATTATCATTTCCCTGGAGGATAGCGAGTAACAAATGTTCCACACTAACAAATTCGTCACCAAATGTTTTCAGGGTTGCTGCTGCACGTAACATTACATTATTAAAATCACGGCTTAGGACTTGTGCCGGTTCACCTGATCCTACCTTGGGAAGCTTTTTTATACTTTCGTCAACCTTGCTCTCCACAAAATTTACATTGATATTGTTTTTCTTCAAAAGAAACTCGACTGGGCTATCTTCATCAGTAAGCAACGCCTTTAATAAATGCTCCACCTCTATATTAGGGTTCTTGTCATTAAAGGCCAGTTGCTGTGCCTTTTGAAAGATCTCCTGTGATTTTATAGTTAAATTACCTGGATTCATATATACTATTATTTTTATAAATTTAAACTCTTAGCACAAATATTAATCCAACTATGAAAATCGAAATTATGTCGCATCGCATCCCATACTTCTGCCTGAAATGCAGTCTGACGTTTAATTTCATGCTATAATTACAGCTTGTATCGTTTCTGTTTGTGCTCAACATTAATTAAAAAGGAAGAGAAAGAAAATATAATAAATTGCAAAAATTATAAATGAACAAATAACTCCTATTGCATAAACGGAATTCGGTACTACCACCTATCAAATATCTAAAACTCATGAGACGACTATGCCCACGGCAAAGAAAGTACCTTTGCATTTCCAAATGGCGGAAATAGAAAAACATACTGAATTTATAAAAACGACAGCTCAATCTTTAGGTTTTGATTACTGCGGAATAGCGAAAGCAGCTAAAATGGATAAGGAAGCAAGAATTTTGGAATCGTGGCTCAACAATGG
>JBDTIC010000349.1:0-3432 GCA_039936595.1 Ginsengibacter sp.
TCAGGAATGGGTTATGTAGCTCCCAATCCGATGGTTGGAGCTTTGCTTGTTTATGAGCAGAAGGTTATTGGAGAAGGCTTTCATAAAAAATATGGAGAATCACATGCAGAAGTGAATTGCATCAAAAGCGTAAATGCGGAAAACAAATCTTTGATAGAGAGGAGCACGATGTATGTTTCTCTTGAACCATGTTCACATTATGGAAAAACGCCGCCTTGCGCAGATCTTATTTTAGAGAATAAAATAAACAGAGTGGTGATTGGATGCAAAGACATTAATGAAAAAGTATCAGGACGAGGCATTAGAAAGCTACAGGAGGCAGGTGTAAACGTTGTTACAGGAATTTTGGAAAAAGAATGCGTAGAATTAAATAAAAGATTTTTTACTTTTCATCAAAAGAAACGTTCCTATGTTATTTTGAAATGGGCGCAAACTGCGGACAGAAAAATCGGTTCCGAAAATGAAAAAAGAGTTTTTATTAGTAGTGAATATAGTAACCGGCTGGTACATAAATGGCGGAGTGAAGAGGCAGCGATAATGGTGGGTACTCACACTGCAATAAAAGACAATCCCTCATTAACCACGAGACTGTGGAGAGGGAAGAACCCGATGAGAATTGTGATTGATAAGAATTTAAAATTGCCTTTGACATTAAATTTGTTTGATGCAGAATCAAGTACGATTGTCGTCAATACGATAAAAGATTCTTCCGAAAAAAATATCAGATACATCAAAATAGATGATGGTAATCTTCTTGACCAAATGCTTAAGCAACTTTATGAATCAGAGGTTCAGAGTATATTGGTTGAAGGTGGTACTAAAACTCTGCAATCCTTCATTGACAAAGGTTTCTGGGATGAAGCCCGAATTATTACAAATGAAAAAATGAGTCTTGGAAAAGGAATTGATTCTCCCAAACTAAAAGGCGGCGTAATGATATTGGATCAGGAATATGAAAGTGATCGAATATGCTATTACAAAAATACTTCGGAATTAAATACGCTTTAGGAGGCATTTACGGTGTATAGTTGAGACAGGATTTTCGTTTTATATTTAAACAGTCTCCAAAACTTCACTGACTTGCGTAACCGTTAGCTGAGCATTTCTTATTGCGATTCCTCTAATTGCATTATCTCCAAAAAGGGTAAAAGCTTTTTTAGAGATTTCATCATCACCTATCATCACTGGAATTCCTATGTCGCCACCTTCCCGTATAGATTGCACTAAGGGTATTTCTCCCAGGAAAGGAATGTCAAATTCACTGGCGAGATTTTTACCACCTTCTTTTCCGAAAATATAATATTTATTATCAGGCAACTCGGCAGGTGTAAAGTAACTCATGTTTTCTACAAGACCTATCACAGGTACTTTCAGGCCAGGCTGATTAAACATGGTAATTCCTTTTTTAGCGTCGGCAAGCGCTACTAATTGTGGTGTGGTCACCACAATAGCCCCTGTAACCGGAACAGTCTGGGCAATAGTAAGATGAATATCTCCAGTGCCTGGTGGCATATCTATAATAAGATAATCCAGTTCGCCCCAATCCACATCTGTAACAAATTGTCTGATAGCGCTGCTTACCATTGGCCCGCGCCAAACGACTGCCTGTCTTTCATCAACTAACAACCCAATACTCATCACTTTGATGCCATAGCGAGTTATCGGTACAATTTTTCCTTTCCCGTTTACATCCCTCATTTGTGGCCTTTCGCCTCTTATGCCAAACATTATGTGAACACTCGGCCCATAGATGTCGGCATCCATCAACCCCACCTTTGCTCCACTTGCAGCGATAGAAAGAGCAAGATTGGAAGCAATGGTACTTTTACCCACTCCTCCCTTTCCACTCACAACTGCTATAATATTTTTCACATCTTTTAAAATATCTTTTTTATCAGTTCGTAATGAGGTAGTGTTGCTTGAAAAGTTAATATTGATCTGCGCATCTTCACTCACTAGTTTATGAATTGCATTGATGCACCTGCTTTTAATAAGATCTTTTAACGGGCATGCAGGTGTGGTGAGTACTACGGTAAATGATACTTCATTGTTTTTAATGCGGATATCATTGACCATATTTAAAGTTACAAGGTCTCTTTTCAGGTCAGGCTCTTCTACGGTGCTTAACGCTTTCAGAATGTCTTTTTCAGTCATGGTTCAATTATTTGTTAAAAACAATTATTGCCTGCAAATTTAAACATTGATAACCTTACTTTGTTTACCGAAACCGGAACTTCTCGCAATAAATTCCGAACTTTATACTTCAATTATGAAAAGACCGATACTTTATTTATTATTATTGTTCGCGTTCCCATTTGTATCGAAGGCGCAGTTTGAAACTTATAAAGATTCTGTGGTTCAATTGTATGGAGTGGTAATGTCGGCAGATAGTCTTCAGGGCTTACCTTCTGTAAGTATTATGGTAAAAGGGCGTAACCAGGGTACCTTGTCAAATGAGCAGGGTGTTTTTTCGATTGTGGTATTGAAAGGGGATGCGATAGAATTTACAAGTGTAGGGTATAAACCGAAGACGGTTGTTATTCCCAAAAGCCTTGACGGCAACCAGCAAAGCATGATACAATTAATGGTTCAGGATACTGTGTATCTCGCGGCTACCATTATAAAAAAATACCCAACCCGCCAGGAATTTGAACGTGACTTTGCAAACATCAAAGTACCGGATGACCAACAGGAGATTGCCCGGCAAAATTTGTCTGAAGCTAATCGAAGAGCGTTGTTGGCGACTTATCCGAAAGATGGAAGAGAAGCAACTGGTTATTATTTCAAAGAAAATGCAAGAAAATATTATTCTGCAGGACAGTTACCTCCACAAAATATTTTTAATCCCATGGCGTGGTCTGAGTTTATCAAGGCCTGGAAGCGTGGGGATTTCAAAAATAATAAATAGAGAAAGATATAATGACTTTATATAAGTGGAATTGCAATTAATATTGTGCTTCATGCTTATTTTACTTATCATAATTGAGGAATGGTTAAGTAGTCTCTGAATGGACCCAATTAATAATTTCTCAAATTTTTTGACCAATACAAAGCAGCCCAATTAATATTTCATCTTCTTAAAAAGAATGTTTTAGCTGTTCATATCAGAAATTTATTTATACTCCCTATTATCTATCCAGGGAAATTTTACTAAACGGAATTCTGTAATATTCTGTAACTTAATGGATTGATAAAAGATGCGCAAGCTACATTGAAGTGGGTTAATATTATCGCTTATGCCATATTAAAAAATAAAAGCCCTGGAATTAAATAATCCAGGGCTTCGTGATATAAAATCCACGCAATTTATGCCATGTTCTAGGTGCTGCGATTGGTAATAAAATGCTGATCTGTTCAAGCTAGAGAGACTCACATTTTAAAACCAGCTTCCCGTCCATTTCTCACCCACTTTATTTCCCAACTTTCTTTTCC
>JBDTIC010000350.1:0-4626 GCA_039936595.1 Ginsengibacter sp.
GAAAGGTTGCTGTTTGGCTCGATGTTCAAAGTAATGACGAGGGGCCAGGTAAGTGGGAAGCGGCATTGAAAAAGGGAGCGGATGGATTACAAACCGATCATCCTGAAAAGCTAATAAAATATTTGGAAGAGCGCGGAATTAGATAAACTGTACTTAGAAACTGATTTGTCAATTTTAAAACAAATGATTTCACTTTATATTTTTTTAATGAGAAAGACAATTTGCATTTTATGTTTTTGTTTATTCGTCGTTGTGACTGGTTTTGCTGCTGCACCTTTCACAGATACAGGATTTATCCAGCCTGTATCCATAAAATATTCCATCACAGGAGAATTGAAAGGGAGTGAATTGAAAAAAGTGGTGGTGGATTACAACCGGGTAGTTTATGTGCTTACGGATAAAGGAGTAGGCAGGATCAGTAATAATGAAGTGGTAAAGGACCTGCGTTACAGACCGCTACAGGATAAAATTCCATTGGATATTACCATACAGGAAGGGACAGGATTTCTTTATTATTTGTATGAAAATGCTTTCCTGAGTAATGAGGAAGCCGGTATTCCTTTCCAAAAATTACAAACTGGAAAATATAATAAAATAGTAGTTGGTATCGATGGGCAGGTACTGCTCTCTGGCAATAATGAACTTACCTTATTTAAAAATGGTCAACGTAACGATGTTGTATTTCCTGGATCTTCGATCATTTCTCTTCATACCAATAAAAAGAAGTTTTTTATTTTAGCCGGAGATGGAGTATACGTGATTGAAAGCAACAAAGCTCAGGTTTTACATCGGGATAAAGAGGTGCAATCAATTGCTTTTAGAAATAACGAAATAATAATAGGGACTGCCCATGGCTATTATGGCGTTAATGCGATAACAGGAAATGAAACTTTCCCGCTGCAAACCAAAATACCTATACAAGATATTCGGCAACTGATAACAGTGAATGGCAAGATATGGGCAGGCACGGATGATGGGGCTTTCACTCAACAAGTTCCGGGTAGTTTTAATTATTATGCTTCTAAAAGATGGCTCGATGATAATCACGTTATAAATATGTCTGCGGATTCAAAAGGGAATATTTTACTGTTGACGCCGACCGGATTAAACGAAATTCGATTCAATAAGCAGACGTACCTAAACAAGGCAAAATATTTTGAAGATATTATCAGGCAGCGCCACATACGTTATGGACTGCTGGCCGAAGTGCAGATGGAAACTCCCGGTGACCTGACTACTGCCGAAATGATAGACACTGATAATGATGGGCTATGGTCTTCGTTCTATCTCGGAAGCCAGGCTTTTCGATATGCAGTTACTAAGGATTCTGTTGCTAAAAGATACGTCTGGGAATGTTTTGAGGCTTATGAAAGATTATTATCCATTAACCAGTTAAAAGGGTTTCCCTCACGCACGTTTGAGCGCAAAGGTTTTAAGTTCTCGGATCCACACGCGTGGCGGCCATCACCAGACTCAGGATGGGAATGGAAAGGAACTACCAGCAGCGATGAGTTTGTAGCCTATATATATGTAGCAGCGGTGATGGATCAATTTATTACCAAAAGCAAAACAGAGAAAAAAAGAGTAGCCGATTTTATAGATAAAATACTCACGCATATCATTGACAACAATTACAATTTTGTGGATTTAGATGGTAAGCCCACACTTTGGGGGCGCTGGAACCCCGACTACATCAACTGGTATGCAAAGACGATCAGTGATAGAAAATTAGGAAGTACCGACATTATCGCCGGACTGCAATTAGGATATGCATTAACCGGCAAAGAAATATACAAAAAGGAGGCCTTTCGCCTGATGGATGATCACGGTTACCTGGAGAATATTGTGATCAGTCCCTACAATATTAAGCCTACTTCGGGTTATATGTACCTGGGCCATGACATGGGCAGAGGACCATGGAATCATTCGGATGATGAGATGGAATTCCTGAGCTATTGGGTATTGTATCATTATGCGTTTAATAAACAACTAAAACAAAAGTTTGCAGAAGCAATACGCGAATATTGGAAAATAGAAGCTCCCGAGAAAAATCCTGCCTGGAATTTGATTACTTTGGGTACACAAGGTTCATTTGATAAAAAAGCTACACTGTGGTACATGAGAGAATTCCCAATGGACCTAATTCGGTGGACCATTAAGAATTCACAACGCAAAGACTTAACTTTTTTGGAACCCAATTTCAGGAGTCAGTTAACAAAGGAAGTATTGTCTCCGGCGGAACAGCCGGCGCACCGCTATAATTCCAATGAATTTACACTGGATGGAGGCAATGGTGGCAAAACTGAGCTCAGTGGTGCAGAATATTTATTGCCTTATTGGATGGCACGGTACCTAAACGTAATAAAATAATATTTTATAACGTTTACAAAATCAGACTAGTAAACTTTTAAATAAACAACGATGAAAAAAAAGCAAAATGTATCGAGGTATATCCTGCTGGCACTACTGGTATTTCTTTTTGCATCCTGTAAAAAAGATACGGCAGACGAAAATACCAAGTTTAAAAATAAGAACCAGGAATGGATAACAGGCAAATGGAAACAAAAAGATCTGGTCATCAGCGTCGACGTAAAGATTGCAGGCCAAAAAGTGCCAGCGGGGACAAGCATGATTGCCCTGGCACCTTTGATTGGACAGGCTCTTGGAAGTCCGGAGATTGCCGCGGCTATACTTTGTACCGCTGATAACATCTATTCTTTTAATGCCGATGGAACTTATACCATTACCGGCTGCACAGATCTTATTTTGCCTGTAGCGGGAAATAGTGGTAAGTGGGACCTCACCATTTATGATGCAGTACTGGATCTAATCTCATCCAAAGGCGACAAGGATCCGCATTGGATCAACAGTATATCGAGTAATACCTTAAATCTGGCGCTTACAGTAGAATTTCCGGGACTTGGCGCGGCTCCTTTAGGTCTTATCCTTGAAAAACAACCATAACGGCTCTTTTTAATTACACATTCAATCGAAGTTTATGATCAATAAATACTTTATAAAACAACTACTACCCGCACTCACTCTGTGCCTGATAATCTCTGGGGCCTTTGGTGAAGGCAGCCCTCGCTCACATTCTTCTATCCATTATTTTGATGGTATTACCGGTAATAGTCTTTCTTCTAACAACAGGCTTCATCAGCCTGCAGATGTTGTTATCCGGGGAACAGTGAGTGGTGATAATGGTACATTAGCAGGAGCTACTATTCGGGAAAAAGGGACTAATAATATTACATCTACCAAGGAAGATGGCTCTTTTTCTTTAAGAGTGTCAAAACCTGACGCAGTATTGACGATTAGTTTCGTTGGCTATCAATCCATGGAGATATCATTAGAAGGCAAAACAGTGCTAAACATTGTTTTAAAAGCGACTTCACAGGAGCTGTCTGACGTGGTAGTAACAGCGCTGGGCATTACAAGAGAAAAGAAGTCACTGGGTTATTCAATTGGAGAAGTTGCCGGAAAAGACATTAATCGTGTAGCACAGGAAAATGTGTTGAATTCGCTGGCAGGTAAAGTATCAGGAGTAACCATCAACCAGACAGGTGGCGCAGGATCTTCTGTTAGTATGATTATACGCGGAGCCAATTCCTTAAGCAACGATAATCAGCCTTTGTTTGTGATAGACGGAGTACCTATTGCCAATACGCTAAACAACGTGTCCGAAGTAGGAAGTGACAATCGGGTGGATTTTGGAAATGCCATATCAAGCATCAACCCTGACGATGTGGCCAGTGTAACTATACTAAAGGGGCCAAGCGCCGCGGCTTTATACGGCTCACGTGCGGGCAATGGAGTAGTACTGATCACTACTAAGAGTGGTCGTGGCCTAAATAAATTAACGGTTTCGGCTACAACAAGTACTGTTTTCGACATGCCTTATAAATTCCTTAAATGGCAAACCAAATACGGATCAGGACAATTTTCTGCCATTCCTGTTGAGTTAACAGGCAATATCTTAACAGATCCATTTGGAGGACTAATCCAGGAAGATGTGGGCGGCACTTATGGAGGAGAATTGGACAGGGGCTACATGGCTAAACAATGGAACAGCCCGCTGGATGAACGTGGAAAGCAGATTCCTTTACCTTTGATATCTCACCCTGATAACGTGAAGGATTTCGTACAAACCGGTATTACCACTAATAATAGTGTCTCCGTTGCAAATAGTTCCGAAGCCATTAACTACCGGGTTTCCTACTCAAACATGAGTAGCAGAGGGATAATTCCTAATTCAGACCTGTTCAGAAATACACTTGATATTAGCTCATCCATGAAAGTAAATAATAAACTAAGGATAAGCACCAATATTGATCTGAGCAGAAATAATTCCAACAGCCGGCCAGCAGGTGAAAGAGGTTCCAATCCGCTTCAGTGGGCTTATTCAACTTCTCCTCATATAGATATCAATGACCTTAAAGATTACTGGATGCCGGGACAGATAGGACTGCAACAACGTTCACCTGCTAAAGGTGTAGCCAACAATCCTTATTTCCTGGCTTATGAAGTTAAAAACAGTTTTGTCAGGGACAGGTTATATGGCAATATAAAAGCTGATTGGCAGATCACACCGGAGTTCAGCATGATGTTTCGATATGGTTTAGACAC
>JBDTIC010000351.1:0-3891 GCA_039936595.1 Ginsengibacter sp.
TTTAGGTTTTATATGTTCGCCTCACCCCAACCCCTCTCACAAGGAGAGGGACGAGAATTGATTTTTTATAGATAACACTGATAAAAAATCAGCTTTTTAAATATTAATAGGGATTAGCGTTAAAAACAAATTCGTGTTACGTTGTGTAACTTGTCTATGTAGTCGACAAAGGCAGGTTAGAGGCTTTTTCTCAACTGGTAATGGATTCCAGCTTTTCTATTATTTCCATGACTTTTTTATCTTCCCACTCCTTTTGAGTATTCCCCAATGGCCCCTTCGTATGCCCAATATCAATGTTGTATTTCAATAACATGGCTTTTCTAAAAAATGGCCAGACATTAGGCAAAACCACTTCAATTGCGTGTTGAAAAGATAGCATAAACTCTTTGCCCAATTGATAATTTCCATTTTTAAACTCTGTCATTACCTGCTTGCACTGGACTCCCCAAAGATTATAAAATGAGCCAATAGCTCCAACAGTACCGCAAAGCGTAGCATGACAAAATAATTCATCGGAACCGCTGAATAATTTTAATTTATCACCAATGTAATTATGAATACTACTGATATTCAATAATTGATTGGTGGTTAGTTTCATCCCGGTTATATTAGGAATTTTCAGCAATCTGTCTATGAAAGAATGCACATCGCCCTGGATGGAATTATCTCCTAACTGATAGGGAAAAAATGGCAGGCTTGTAGAGCCCGCAATATTTTTATAATGCTCTAATGCCGTATCTGCATTTCCTGTATAATAAATAGGTGGCACAGAAGAAACTCCATCAACACCACATTTTTCTGCATGTTGTGCTAATCGTATAGATTCGGCTGTAGTGAGCGACCCTACATGAACAACAACAGGAATTCTTCCTGAGGATGTTTTACTTACCACCTCAGTTACTTTTTTACGTTGCTCTTCTGTAAAGAGCAAACCCTGTCCGGTAGATCCCAGGATGTACAAACCATCCATTTGCTGCGAGATAAATAATTCAACTAATTTTTCAATTTCGTTATACGCCGGTTCATCATCATCAGCAACAGGCGTAAACATGGCCGGCCACAGGCCTTTAAATTTTTCTTTCATGGGTACTATTTATTTTTTATTTGAGATTGAATATATTGAAAGGTTTCATTTGCACTATTGAAATAACTGCCGCCTGATTTTTTTGCGATTTTTGCTGCAGATGTGGGATCTTTAAACCCATGACCGGTGACCACACAAATCACATCCTCTCCTCTATTTATTTCCTTATTTTTCACGGCCTTCACCACTCCGGCAAGTGCAACTGCTCCTGCTGGTTCACAATAGATACCCTCCATTTTTGCCATATTTTCCTGGCATTCATAAACTTCGTCGTCTGTAACCGCATAGCCCGTGCCACCAGTAGTTCTACATGCTTCTAACAATTGGTCACCATCAATTACGTTGGGTACCTGTAATCCACTTACCAATGTTAGACTTTTAGCAACTGACTGTGCCTTGATTAATCCATTTCTAAGAGGGCCCGAGATGGTATCATTACCTTCCGGCTGCACACAATGTACTTTTGGTATTTTAAACTGAGGATTCACTTCTTTCCATATTTTAAATCCTTTTATGATTGCTAAAGTCAATCCCCCACCGCCTACCGGTGGAAATATATGACCCTTAAACTCAGGCATTTCTTCAGCGATTTCATAAGCAATAGTCTGTACTCCTGCCATTGCCAAAGGGCTGTAATGAAATGCGCTTATATGAACAGGGATGCCCATGTTTTGAGCTAATGCATCCAGGCCGTTCATAACTTCAATAGTAACATTGGTATCTATTCCAAAATCTTTTATCATTAAAGTTGCAGCGCCATACACCTGCATCTGCTGAAGCTTTCCTATTGGCGCCCCATCTACGATAGCGAGGTAGCAGGTTATTCCTGCGGCGGCAGAATAGGCAGCCAGAGCGGAACCTGCATTCCCACTCGAAGTGGCAATACAAATTTTAGAATTCTTCTGAATCAAATCGGCTATAGCACATGCTGCAAACCTGTCTTTATAAGAACCCGAAGGATTAACTGATTCAAGTTTAAAATATAAATTATCAAGGCCTAATAGTTTACCTAATCGTTTGGATTTTACCAACGGTGTATTTCCTTCGCCTAAAGTTAATTTGGCATGCTCCTCAATGTGAGGCAGCAGGTGGCTGTATTTCCAGATTCCTTTCATTTTAAAATTCATTTGGGTATTGAAGAGTTTTCATTTTATACGAATTAAAGTTGTGGAGGAAACCGCCATCCACCAATATCGAAGTGCCTGTTATAAATGAAGCTTCATCGGATGAAAGCCAATAACACACGTTGGCTATTTCCCCAGGATTACCCGCTCTCTGAAGCGGAGTACTGTCGTTCATATGATTTTTTAGCACTTCGCTTATATTATTGCCTGATCCATCTCTGTAATCACTACTAAGGTTTGTTTCGATGTTGCCAGGCTTGACCGCTATCACTCTTATACCTTTTGGACCATACAAAACTGCCAGCTCGTAAGTAAGGCTTTCAATAGCACCTTTGCATGCAATGTACGCAGGACTATTACCGCCTGCGGTTTGAGACATCACACTGGATAGGTTAACGATCACACCCGGCATTTTATTTTCTTCCATAATATTAGCAACCAGCTTTGCTAAAAATGCCGGTGCCGTTAAATTGATGCGAAGCGCTTTTTCCCAATTCTCTAAAGAAATGGTACGCATCGTTTCTATCGTACGCCACACAGCATTATTTACCAATACATCTATCCTGCCCCATTTTTGAATGGTTTGGTCAACCATGCTTTTTACATAATTCATGTCTTCTAAAGTTCCATGACAGATCATGCATTCAGCCTGGAATTCTTTTTCCAGAATAGTAGCCGCTTGATGTAATCCATCGTAATTGATGTCTGCCAACACAACACAAAAATTATTTTCTGCGAATTTTTTTGCAGTAGCAAATCCAATTCCACCTGCAGCGCCCGTGATGATGACAACTTTTTTATTTTTCACGATTGATTGAATAATCTTTATTTTTTAATTATTGAAATAGCAAATGTATGTATTCCATTCTCAGAGCGGTTTGCCTCACCCCAACTCCTCTCACAAGGAGAGGGGCTAGCCCCCTTTGACCTAAAGAGTCCCGGCGAAATCTGACAATTTTATCCAGAATACGCTGTTCTTCCGTACCTCCCTGTTCATTTAATAATTACTTTTCCTGGTTTTATAATTGGCAAAATGGAACCTAAAGCATCTCCTGTTTTTACATGAACAGAAACTCTGACTGATAGCACCGTTCCATCCATGTCTGCAACTATATCTGTAGAATCACCGGTAAAGGGATTCACAATTTTCCCAAATGGTTCTCCGCTTATAACCTGGTCTCCGGGTGATTTCTCACATACAAGTATCCCATCGCAAGGAGCGGGCATTTTGCCCTGAAAATAGCCGCTGTCAGGCCTCGCATCTTCTACCCAAAACCGCTTTTCAGGTGCAGTAATTTCTGCCTCACCGTGTGCCATCTTCAAATATTTCAACAGATTTATAAAACCCTCTTTATATTTTTTTATTACTTCCTTTCTTATTCCTGAACCGCCCCCATATTCCAGGTAAATTGCAGGTATGTTCGCATCACGGGCTATGGAAAGCGTTCTACCATCAGGATGATAATCAGTCCCCCAAATTACCGGTGTATTATAAGTTAAAGCTAGTTCCCTTTGTTTTTGAAGTATCTCCGGATTAGAGTGCAGCATAAATCCGCCCATAGGATAAATATTATGAGCAAGTCCACCTGTGTGCATATCTATCAAATAATCTGACTGTTTGATCAGTTCACTTATTTCAAAGGCATTTCTTTCGGAAGGAGATCCGTCAGATTTTCCAGGGCA
>JBDTIC010000352.1:0-18109 GCA_039936595.1 Ginsengibacter sp.
TTTAATCTGCCGGCCTTGAGTGCTATAGTACTGCAATAATGATCTTTTTTAAATAACCCATGCCATTAAAATAGTATCAGGAACCAATGATTTTTAACAGAACTATGGCTTTGCAAGAATTTTTGAAGGTGGTACGAGGGAGAGAATAAAGACTTTAAAACTATTCTTGAATTGAAGCCAAATGATAAATAGTTGGTTAATAATATAGCTCATGCCATGTATGAAAGTAAGAAATACAATGGAGCACTGGGATATTTTGCAAAGTTGCCGGACGTAAATTCTAAGGACGCTGCGTTTCTTCTTTATGGTGGCGTGACTTTTCAAAAAATGGGTCAAAAATATAGGAGACAGGGATTTTGTAATAATACAATTGCTATGAAATCTTCGCTTTTCCAAATATTGTAGGAAGAAAGAGATGTCGATGGAGGGTGTGATACCGCTGAGGTGTCAAGGAGGAAGATTGCAAATGTCCGTTAGTCTATTGCTCTCGCCCGCTGTTGGACCTTCGGCGTCGACTGATTATTGCTTATTACCTCAATTCATCATTAACACGTTTACACTTCGTTGCAAGATATTAAAAGCGATTTCAGACATCAGGTTCTCTTTGTCAAGCGTGGGATTCACTTCGGTAATTTCGAAACAACATATTTTGGGGTTCTGCATCAATTTACTTACCAGGCCCTGTGCTTCTCTTTCCCGTAATCCATTGCTGACTGGTGTTCCGGTTCCTTTTGATATAGAAGAGTCGAGACAATCCACGTCAAAACTTACATAGATATCAGTACAATCATTCATGAGACCGGTAAGTGACCTTATTACATTTTCCACTCCTTTTTTTCTAAACTCACTGGTTGTAATTACTTTCATACCATATTTATCAATCAGGTATTTTTCTTCTTTTTCAAAATCCCGCAATGAGATAAAAGCAACATCTTCCGGAAAAACCTTTGGTGAAATATTGCCAAATTTTTTTAACTTATTCCATTCTATTTTTGTCTTCTCATCTATATTATGCACTTTGCTTTCCTCATTGTCTTCACCAAGAGAAGCTGATAAAGGCATGCCATGTAAATTGCCGGTGGGCGTTGTGTAAGGAGTATGCAAATCTGCATGGGCGTCAATCCATATTACGCCAAGTCGGCTTTTAGGCTTTGCAAATTTTATTCCTGCTATCGTGCCACCGGCAGTGCTATGGTCGCCACTAATCACTAAAGGGAAAAAATTATTTTTGAAAGCTTCCTGTACTGCTTTTGCAACGCGGTCATACATCGTTAATATGCCGGCAATTCTTTTGGCATAGGGAAATTGAATTGCTTCAAACAGCAAATGATTTTCTATTTCTACTTTTTCTGATGGAAATCGAACAAAGAAATTACTCATAAAATCAAGGGCGGCTATTTTAATACTTTCAATGCCCAGGCTGGCTCCACGTGTTCCTGCTCCTATTTCACTTGGAACCTCGATTAATTTAATATTCTTCATACATCTTTTTAAAAAATCAATCTCAATTTATTACAAAGCGGGATGAATGATTATTCTTTACAGGCAAGGTAATTTCTCTTCTTTATGTCAAATAATCCGAGACTTTTTAAGATAAAAAAATCAGGCCGTTTTCCGTAGACAGCCTGATTTTTTTTTAGAGTACAATGAGATTTATTGCGGGCTTAAATATTGTGCGTAGGCGTAACCCTCTGCGCCACCATCAGTTTTTATCAACCACCATTGATCGTTTGGTTTGCTTAATAAAGTAACTATTTCATTGTGAGCGGCTTTGCCCACTATCGGTTGATCCGTCCCCGGACCTTTACGGATGTTAAGATTGGTGCTGTCTGTAGTAACTTTTGCTTTACTTCCCGTTGATGCTGCTACGTTTACATTCATCAATACATCTCCTGTACGAAAATCGGGATCTGTTTTTCCGTAGATTTCCCATAGCTTATCCTTAGTAGCACCATCTGGTGCCTCGCCGTCAATATGCAAAACATTTCCTTCTTCCTGCACCTGTAAATTACTTATTCCTGAAGCGTTTGCAGTATCGATAAGTTGCTTGTATTTATCTTGTAATGCTGACATAAATAACGATTATTTAATGGTTAATTGATTATTGATTTTAGAAGGCTTGAGGGTATTAAGCGTCTGCATTAATTTTTGCAGATCGGCACGTTTAATGGATCCTGTCAAAGTGATTTCGCCATTGTTGACAGAGGCTTTTACCGTTGGGAAATCTTTCGTTGCGTCTGTAACTCCCTGTGTTAATGCGCTGTCTGGATTTACATTCATGGGTGGTGGAGGAGGTGGTGGGGGTGTTACGGTTAAATTATTTACGACGGACTTTACACCTTTCACATCTTTTGCTGAGGCCTCAGCCTCTGTTTTAGCTACTTCGTCTGTTACTTCACCTGTTAGAGTGGCTACTCCATCAGCTACCGTGGCGGATGCACCCATTAAATTGGGAGAAGCAGTAAATTTTTCATTAACTTTTACCTGTACGTCCGAGTCTTTTGGAGCACAGCTAAACAATAACACAGACATCAGCAGAAATGCTGATGAAAAGATTTTGATCATCTTCATATTTTATAAATTTTAGGATAAATAATAAAATGATGTCTTGCAAATTATGATCCAAAATATAGAATTAATCTTCATCAGGTTATTGATCCACACAAGTGAATAACAATCAATATATTTTCTCCGGGAATTTTAATTTTATAGGGTCTCTTCAACGATATTTTCCATTTTTCGATTTTTTCATCAACTAATAATGGCTTTTAAAGTCTAAATAACAGAACAGCTCAGTTGAGGCAAATTAGATTGTTTTGTTTGTTATGACTTTTAAAATTGATTTCTCCGAATACATCTTCTTTAAGAAATCAAAATTTTTATTTGCTAAAAATTTGCTTCTTTTGCGAAAATCAAAATTGAAAAATGGCCGATAAAGATATGTTTGATTATAACGAAGAGTCCATTAAAAGTCTTGACTGGAAAGAACATATACGACTGCGCCCCGGAATGTATATTGGAAAGTTGGGGGATGGAAGGAGTCCTGATGATGGTATTTATGTATTAATAAAGGAAGTAATAGACAACTGCATAGACGAACATACTATGGGTTTTGGCAAACATGTAGACGTGTCGATCAAAGAAAAATCAGTAACAGTTCGCGATTATGGTCGTGGTATTCCGCTGGGCAAGTTAGTGGACGTGGTAAGTAAGATCAACACCGGCGCCAAGTACGACAGCAGGGCATTTCAAAAAAGTGTGGGGTTAAATGGTGTAGGAACCAAGGCAGTAAACGCGCTCAGTGAATATTTCAGGGTGACTTCTGTACGGGATGGAAAGCAAAAAACAGCCGAATTTGAAAGAGGTAATTTATTAAAAACACCAAAGGAAGAAAAATCAACTGATGACAATGGCACCGAAGTAAACTTCATACCTGATGAAAAGATATTTAAGAATTATAGTTATCTCCCGGAATTTCTTGACAACCAGTTTTGGAATTATTGCTTTCTGAACGCAGGCCTTGTCATTAACTATAATGGTAAAAGATATATTAGTAAAAACGGGTTGCTTGATCTGCTTCAGCGCAAAACCAATGAAGATGAAGTCCGCTATCCGATTATCCATTTAAAAGGTGAAGATATAGAATTAGCCATCACGCACAACAATCAATACGGTGAAGAATATTATAGTTTTGTGAATGGCCAGTTTACTACCCAGGGCGGTACACACCTGGTAGGTTTCAGAGAAGGGTATGTAAAAACCATCCGTGATTTTTATAAAAAAGATTACGATTCTTCCGATATACGCGGGAGCGTTTGTGCTGCCCTCAGTATCCGTGTACAAGAGCCTGTTTTTGAAAGTCAGACCAAAACGAAATTGGGGTCAAGTGTTATGTTTGAAAAAGGCCCGGCGGTTAAAAGTTTTATCTCCGATTTTCTGGGCCGGGAGTTAAATAATTTTCTACATAAAAATCCTGAAACTGCTGACGCGTTAAAAAGAAGAATTGAACAAAACGAAAGAGAACGGAAGGACATGGCCGGTATAAAGAAATTGGCTAATGAGAGAGCTAAAAAGGCAAACCTGCATAATAAAAAATTGAGTGATTGCCGGTATCACTTTAATGATGCTGCTGAAGGTAAGAACAAAGATGAGATCAATGCAAAACGATTAGAGACTACCTTGTTTATCACTGAGGGTGATAGTGCCAGTGGCTCTATCACCAAATCCCGTAATGTAGAGACACAAGCGGTTTTTAGCCTTCGCGGAAAACCTTTGAATAGTTTTGGCCTGACCAAGAAGATTGTCTATGAAAATGAAGAGTTCAATCTATTACAACATGCATTAAATATAGAGGAAGGGTATGAAGACCTGCGATATAACAATATCGTAATTGCAACAGATGCAGATGTAGATGGTATGCATATCCGTCTGTTGCTGATGACTTTTTTTCTACAGTTTTTTCCTGATTTGGTAAAAAACGGTCACGTGTATGTTTTAGAGACGCCGCTGTTCAGGGTGCGCACTATGACCGGCAAGAAGGACAAGCAAGAAACCATTTATTGTTATGATGAAAGTGAAAAACAAAAAGCAATAGGAAAGTTAGGTGGCAAACCGGAGATTACCCGGTTCAAAGGATTGGGTGAAATCTCACCTGACGAATTTGGGAAGTTTATCGGTGAAGATATAAGGTTGCAGCCGGTTATGCTTTTGCCTGAGATGCATATTCAGCAATTATTAGAATATTACATGGGAAAAAATACACCATCAAGGCAGGATTTTATAATAGATAATCTGAAGGTCGAGATGGATTTAGTGGAGATCAATTGAGAAGGTGTAGTTTGTTTATAAGGCATCAATTGACTCTTGACGCTAGTTAAGATGCTGGCAGTTATCTAAATTAGGTATATTTAATTATCATATTTTCTGACTACGAAGAAGTGAAAAAAGTATTTTCATCAAATTTAAAAGCAAGGCAGAGACTCTGAAAACTAAAATCAAGACAACCGTAAAGGTAAAATGCGAATGAAAATTGTGTTCTGACGAAATATAAAATTTTGAAAGTCATCTAGTGTCTCAATGCTTCAGATTTTTAATTCTTAATTCTTAATCGAAATAATGCATATAGTTTTTCAACAGGAAGATGTAAATACACTCTTAAAAAGTTTTGAACTGGATGAATCACTTCGTAGCGAAATTTTTGAAATAAAAGATGATTATGCAGTAGGTCCTATAAAAGATATTTATACTATAGAAGGCATAGAAGAGAGAAAACAGTGGTGGCGAAATGTATTGGCCGGTGGCGATGATGATGGCCATGTGGATTCGGATGAAGTAAATGATGCCAAAATAGTTGAAAATATTAAAACCACGCTAAAATCGAATAGTGACGAAGTTGTTTGGATATGGGTCGCACCTAATAAACATGATTTAAGTGGATATTACTGGCTCATTTCCCAGCTGAAAGAGTTTAAAGGCAGGGTCTATTTGTTGTCTTTAAATAACCTTCCCTTTATCAGTGATAAGGGTACTATCTTTTATCCTGTCAATTTATATGAAATTCCACCCCGTGAATTTTTAAAGGCAAAGAAGTTAGCGAGGCAGGTGACACTTTCTGAGTTTGAAATCGATCCGGACGAATGGACAAGGCTTGGCAATGAAAATAAGATGGTTCGGGTACTTGAGGGTGCTAAGAAATTATCACAGCATGATGAAGCCTTTTTTGATAAATACTTATTAGAATTCATAACCTCTGATTGGCAAAAGGCGAATAAAGTAATTCATCGCTTTTTAGGTAAATCAAAATTTATTACCGGTGATTCATTCATGCTTTGGAGAGTAAAGCAATTAATTGCCAACCAAAAAATAGATGCGCAGGGAGAAATAAAAAGAATGATGGATTTTGAGGTGAAAAATAAGCTATCTGACGAGGATTATAAATCCGCGGAACTAAGCGCGAAAGAAGATATTCTATGATTGGACCTTTCCGTAATGTCGGTTTTCCGACAAACAAGTGCGTGGAAAAAAAGTGATTTTTTCAATCTTTAATAATTTGCAGCCTGATTTTTGATTAAATCAGTGAGGGTTACATAGCTGTTTAAAAAATTAACATCTGGTTTTTAGTTGTAAAATCATTGCTCTCAAAAAGAAATAGCCCAATATTTGGAATTTCGGGATTGTTAGCTATTTTTGTTTTTCCAAGGCACGAAAACTGCTTTATCCGCTGAAAAAACAAAAGTCAATTCACTACATAAGTTTCCACATTCTTTTTAAAACCGCAACTTACAAACTGTTTTGTTTGACGTAATTATTTAACTCTAAACCATAAGGAATGAAACAATTTAACGCTATTTTACTTACTGTGATTGCTATATTCAGCTATCAAATGATGTCGGCCCAAACTGGTATATTGTGCCAGGGAAATAAGGGTCCTAATCTTTTGGGGGCGAGAGGCAGTTTCAGCGCACCCTATATCAAGGTGAATAATGAAGCTGACGCTGTTCTACAAAACGGCACTAATACTTACAGTCCTACCGGGAATGTGGGCAGCAAGCTTGAAGGATGCGCAAATCCTACTGAAAATTTCTTCCCGTGCTCAGATTACATTTATACCTCTGTAAAAGATGGGATGGAGCCAGAATTAACCTATTCAATATTAAAAGTGATAGGAGACGAAAATGGATCTAATCCAATTCACTCTCCAAAATGGAAGGCAACTGACCACACAGGCGATGGCGGGTATTTCCTGGCTGTAAACGGCGCTCCTGATACGTCACAATCGCCCATATTTTATCAAATTAAATCTATACCTGTATGTGCCGGATCTGTTTATGAGTTTTCTGCATGGGTTATTAACATGATGCCACCCGGCGGAGACACTTCAGCCGCTCCCAAAATCTCGTTTATTGTAAATAATACAGACACAATTGCCCAATCACTTCATATTCCTTATGACAATAAGTGGTACCAGGTTGGTGGACAGTTTACTGCATCAGGTTCAACTGTTGACCTGAAAGTAGTCAATTCTACGTTCGTGGCTGGAGGCAATGACCTCGGACTGGATGATATCTCTATCAGAGTTTGTCAATCACAAATTACAGTGGATGGCCCAATAACTGCTTGCGAAGGAAATACAGTTAGCCCTGTGTTTACAATCAACGATCCAACAGCTTTAAGTATTCCGGGTGGTTCTTATACCTATTATAAATGGGAGGTAAGCAGGGACAGTAAAGTAACATGGAATGATCTTGGAAATGGTAGAATTTCTTACAATTCACAAGGAAAAGCGTCTTTGACTTATCCTTTAACAAACGTGTCTTTAAATCCTGATAATGCCAATGCGAGTGGAAACGTTTATAGATTAGTAGTTGCTACAAAAAAGGGAAATTTGGCCAATCCCGAGTGTATTTATTTTAATGATTATACATTAGCTATTAACACGGATGTCTGTGATCCATCACCTGTGACAATGGTGTCTTTTACCGGAGCTTATTCTGACGGTGTTGCTACCCTTAACTGGAGCACCAGCCAGGAATTCAATAATGACCGTTTTGAATTATTGAGAAGTACCGATGGACAAAATTTTGAGTTGGCAGCAACTATAGCAGGATCAGGAAACAGTGCAACCACTAAAAATTATCGCTACCAGGATCGGGCATCTGTTGCAGGTAACAGCCTGTTTTACAAACTAAAACAAATAGATGTAGATGGCAGATTTACCTTCTCTAATATCATTAAGCTTTCTATCGGCAGTACAAATTCTGCTTTTCAAATATTCCCCAATCCTGCTACAAACGACTTTACCGCATCTTTTAATACCAATAAGATTGGAAAGGCTACTCTGTTAGTAAGAAGTACAAATGGACAGACAGTTGTTAAAAAAGCCATTGATGTAACCAAAGGAAACAATTCAATTTTTGTAAATGTTTCGCAATTAAAGACTGGCATGTATTACATAAGTATAATAAATGAGGAAATAAATTACAATGCCAAATTGCAAAAACTATAATATCAGGGTTTATTAATAAGCCAACCGCTGTAGCAGTATGTGTTGCAGCGGTTTTTATTTTGGAGGGACTGCTATAATAGAAATAAATTGTCCAGGATCCAGTTGATAATTTAACTACGCTAACAATGAATCAATAAAAAAGACGTTGTATATATGGTGACCTCCAAATGGGTTGGCTTTATACGGATTGAAATGGCGGAAATAAGTGAAATTTAGACTTGTGTAATTTGAGAGACCGCCGTAGAGTAAATCTGTTGTTAAATATTATAGTGTTTAGAACAAAATTTAATCGATTTAAAAAGATAAAAATTATCAATATCAATGAAACTGAAAATTCACTTTTTTGTATTGTTCTTTATAGTCGTTTTTCAAACTAATGCTCAGAGTTATTTTTATAATGATGAATATTATGATAATGATTTCACCTTTGAAACAGGGCTTTCTATGGGGCCGATGAATTGCCTTACAGATATTGGTGGCAGAAAAGGACTTGGCAAAACAGGAGCTAAAGATTTGAATATAAATAGCACTACGTTTGGCGGAGGTATTTATTTTGGTACTATGTATAAACATATTTTTGGATTGAGGATTGAAGGGACAATAGGAAAAGTGCATTCAAAAGACAGTTTGTTGAAAAGTGTCCAAAAGAGCGCCGCTATTGGCCGGTATAACAGGAATCTAAGTTTTAGAACACAGATTGCTGAGGTATCTGCAATTGCTGAATTTCATCCTTTGGACTTTATCAGGACCTTCAATTTGGAGAGTTTTCCTCCGTCCTTTTCACCTTATGTATTAGGAGGGGCAGGCTATTTTCATTTTAATCCGCAGGCAAAGTTGAATTCTGACTGGGTGGATTTGCATCCTTTGCATACAGAAGGTCAGGGCTTTGAAGAGTATCCGGACAGAAAGGAATACAGCGTCAATCAATTTAATCTTTCTTTAGGAGTAGGAGTGGCTTACGAGCTTTCTCCAAAATTTAATTTAAGGATTGAATACGTCAGTCGTATTTTATTTACCGATTACCTGGACGATGTGCATTCAAGGTATATTAACCCGGCATTATTCAGCAAGTATTTAAGTGGGAATCAGTTGACACAGGCTCTTATACTTAATAATCGTGGCAGGCTCGAAGCCGATCCTCATGAAACTACAGCGAGGCCAGGCAGCGGTCGGGGCAATCCTTTGGATAATGATTCTTATTTTAGTATTAATTTTAAAGTAGGTTATATTTTTGGGAGGGAGAAGATTTCTTCGGGCAATAGAAATTTCAGAAATTCGAGCAGAAGCCCGGTAAGATTTTAGTTAATAAACCGCAGCTTAATGAATGTGATGTTTTTTTTTCAATATAAAATCGTATTATTAGCAATACATTACTTAATTAGCAATTTTATCTAACTTCATATTTTTCAAATAATTTTTATGAAACGATTATCCAAATGGTGGCTTACCATTTATTTTTTAATCATATTTTCAGTCTGCCTGCCGCTTGTTACAATGGCAAGTGATGATCCAGGTTGTGATCCAAGTGATCCTACTTGTCCAATAGATGGTGGGGTTACAGCTTTGCTGGCAATAGGGGCTGTTTATGGGATAAAAAAAGTAAGAGATTCACGAAAAGCCTGATTACCTATTTTATTGATTCGTAATTTTTGCCTTTTAATGTCGTTAAAAGGTAGCAAGATAATTTTTCAAAGAAAAATTCATTATTTATAAAATCCACCTTCAATTTTAATAAAGGTGCGTTTGAAATCCTGTCGTTTAGATTTTTTCATCTAAATTGCACACGTCACTATTTAACCCCCAACTACAAAATTATTGCCACCCACTTTGTGTATGCAAAAATTTTCCAAAATTCAATGTCCCAAAGTATCTAAAAATCAGCCATCAGCCATCAGCAATCGGTGTACAACTATCAGCTATTGCATTTTAGGAATATATTTTACGCTCTTTTTCGTATTTTCTTCCTGCAATACTTCAAAAAGGATGACTTATTTTCAGGATATTACTAATGACACTACTCTTACCAAACTGGTATCTAAAGACTTTGAACCCAAAATCCAAAAAGGGGATATGTTAGGAATCGTGATTTCAAGCCTTAGCCCTGAAAATACCGCAATATATAATGCTCCTCAAAATGCCGAAGGCTCGTTGACCGGTTACCTCGTTGACAAGGATGGGAATATTCAGTTCATCAAGCTTGGAGCGCTAAATGTTGACGGGATGACCCGTAAAGAACTAAAATCAAAATTAGAAAAGGATCTGACTCCTTACCTGGCACAGCCCGTAGTAGCTGTGGGTTTTTTAAACAGGCACGTAACTCTTATGGGAGGGATATCGCCTCAGGTACTGCCTATGCCCTCCGACAACATGACTTTGTTGGATGCTTTGGCCTCCTCTGGAGATATAGGTGAGAAGGGAAGAGCTGACAATGTGTTAGTGATTCGGGAGAAGGATAATTCTAAAGAGTTCAAACGCTTAGATCTCACCGATGAATCTGTTTTTTATTCTCCTTTTTTTTATCTCAAACCTAACGACATCGTTTACGTAGAGCCTGTCAGGAAGAAGCAGGATAATACTTTAAGAATTGTATCCTATATTACTTCAGGACTTTCCATTGCTATTTTCATAATTGATCGTTTATTAAAATAATAATGCACTAATGGAAGAAGATCAATTTTTTAAAGAAAAGACAGATTCAAATATATTCAAGCAGATCATTCACAAATACCTGCCCTTCTGGCCGTTGTTCGTGATCACCGTTTCTATATCTATGGTTGTTGCATTTATTGATCTTCGCTCGCAGGTACCTGTTTATGTCGCCTCTGCCAAGGCTTTACTTAAAGATCCTCAAAAGGGTGGGAGCGATTCCAAAGTTCTGGACGCTCTTAATATTTTTGGCGAAAAAAAAATTGTAGATAATGAAATAGTAGTGCTTCGATCACCCGATCTGATGAAGGAAGTAGTAAAGCAACTTGATTTATATGCATTGGTTTATAACAAAGGGAATGTAAGGACTGAAGAATTGTATAAATCTAACTCGCCTGTCAGTTTTATTGCGTTAGACAAAGAAAATTTTAGTTTGTGGGGAACCTATTTCTTCTCAGTCGACTGGAAGAAAAGATTAGTAAATATTGATAATAAGATGATTCCCTTTGATTCTACCATTGTTTTAGGGAAGAACCTGATAAGATTGACTATCAACAAAGATTACAATACCAACGTTACCGGTAAAAATTATTTTGTGCAATTTGTATCTCCGGGGGGTGCTGCAGGTTCTATAGTTGGCGGATTGAGAATTTCTCCTTACTCCTATTCTTCTACCATATTGAATGTGTCACTTGAGACCCCCGTGCCCGAAAAAGGGCGCGACATACTTGGAAAGCTTTTCGAGATTTATAATATTGACGGAGTAGACGATAAAAATGAAATTGCAGAAAAGACACTTCATTTTATTGACGACAGGTTAAACCTGGTAGCTTCACAACTGGATAGTGTGGAGCGGAACATAGCTGGTTTTCAATCAAAGACATCTGCCGTAGATCTTAGCACGCAAGCCGGCGCCTATTTTAGTAAGGTGACAGATCTTGATCGGCAAAGCACGGAGGTGGATTTGAAATTAGAAGGTTTAAGAGATATCAACAATTATATTCAAAGCAAAGGTAAGAAGCCGGGAACGGTACCTTCACTGTCGTTGGTTGGCGATCCGACTTTGTCGGGGTTATTGGATAAACTATATACAGCGGAAATACAGGCCCAGGCCTTGCATAGTGTTACCGGTGAGAATAATGATGCCACTATACTTGCAGATGCAGAGGTGGAAAAAATTAAAAGTGATATCAGGGAAAACATAGCTAACATCAAAAGAAACCTAATTACTATAAAAAGCCAGGTAAACGCGCAGATTGCAGCCAATGATTATTTGTTAAAGCAGGTGCCGGAACAGCAAAGGGTCTTTCTCGATATCAGCAGGCAGCAGGCAATCAAAAATAATATTTATACTTTTCTATTGCAAAAAAGAGAAGAAACTGCCATTTCATCGGCATCTACTACACCGGATCTGAAGGTTATCGAAACACCCACCTCTTATGGCCCGATAAGGCCCATAGCAAAAAACTTTTATCTGGCCGGTTTGGTAATCGGTTTGCTTGGAGGCGCATTCTTTGTTTTATTGAAAGAAATATTCAGCCGTAAAGTATTGTTCCGCTCCGAAATTGAGAGTAAAATGGAGATCCCAATTATGGGTGAATTGGTGCAGGTGGAAGGAAAAGAACCTATTGTGATCATGGATGGTAAGCGTACCGTTATTGCAGAACAATTCAGGTCTATACGCACCAACCTGGCTTTTATGGGCTTAAACGAGGATCACAACACATTGATGGTTACATCGAGTGTTTCAGGTGAGGGAAAGAGTTTTGTTGCTATTAATCTTGCCATAAGTTTCACTCTTACGGGGAAGAAGGTAGCGCTAATGGAAATGGACTTACGCAAACCCAGGCTGAGTAAAATTTTGAAAGTAAAAAAGACACCGGGAATTTCAAGCCATTTGGCAGGGAAAGCTACTGCGGAGGAGATTGTGAAGCAAACCGATATCCCGGGATTGTATGTCGTTTCTGCAGGGCCTATTCCTCCTAATCCTACAGAACTGATACAAGGTGAAAAATTCAGCCGGTTAGTTGCCGGGTTAAAGCAGCAGTATGACTATGTGATCATGGATACGGCTCCGGTATCGCCTGTTACAGATGCGCAATTATTACAGGCTTTTGCAGATATCAATTTGTTTGTAATTCGACATGCTGTAACACCCCGCGTTTTCCTTTCTATGATAGAAGCGCTGCAAAAACAAAAGAAGTTTAAAAATATGTGCCTGGTATTTAATGGCATCAAACCGAGAGGTTTTAATATCTATGGCTACGGATTTGGGGGTTATGGAAATGGCTACGGCTATGGATATGGTTACGGATACGGCTATGGAGGAGAATATGGCGGTGGTTATTACGTGGAAGAAAAAAAAGGGATCTTACCAGCCTTCAAAAAATTATTTCGCAGGTAAGGGAATGTAAAATATCGTCATGCACCATAATGTAGCTCAGTTGAAAATGTCGTGACTGAGGAATAGCGAAGCTGTGCAATTACTTATTAATTATCATCCAAAATATACCAACTCATCGAACAAATTAAAAAGAACTGGTACGCGGTTTATACCCGTCCAAGATGGGAAAAAAAAGTAGCTGCCTGGCTTCTTGAGATGGGGATAGAAAATTACTGTCCTATCAATAAAGTCACACGGCAGTGGAGCGATCGGAAAAAAGTAGTTCTTGAGCCCGTGTTCAAAGGATATGTATTTGTAAGGCTTGAAGATGAGAAAAAGTGGGAAGTAAAGAAAGTTCCCGGCATTTTAAATTTCGTTTATTGGCTGGGTAAGCCTGCGCAGATACGTGATGGTGATATAGACGTCATCAGGAAATTTTTAAATGAATTTTCTGACGTAGCGGTAGAAGCCACTGGCTTTGTCATAAATAGTAAAGTACGTGTCAAGCAGGGAGTACTTATGAATTACAATGGAATTGTGGTAGAAGTAATTGGCAATCGTGCTGTGGTTAAAATCGATACGTTGGATTTGCAATTAAGCGCTCATTTTGATAAAAAGAACCTTGAATTAATGTAGTTGATTCATTTGTTTAAAACAGTAAAAAGAAAGATAAAAAAAAATTATGGAAAAAACATCGAAAATATATGTAGCTGGTCACCGCGGATTAGTGGGAAGCGCTATAGTACGTAAGCTTGAAAAAGAAGGGTTTAATAATCTTCTTTTACGCACATCATCTGAAACAGATCTTCGTAGCCAGGACGCTACGAAAGCTTTATTCGAAGAAGAAAAGCCTGAATATGTTATCATGGCTGCTGCCAAAGTAGGCGGTATCAATGCCAATAATATTTATCCCGCCGATTTTATCTATGATAATTTGTGCATCCAGAACAACGTGATTCATCAATCCTACAAAAAAGGAGTAAAAAAGTTATTGTTCCTGGGCAGTAGTTGCATTTATCCTAAGAATGCGTCTCAGCCTATCAAAGAAGAATACCTTCTGAGCGGTTACCTGGAGCCGACCAACGATGCTTATGCAATCGCGAAAATTGCGGGCATCAAATTGTGTCAATCTTACCACAAGCAATATGGATGTAATTTCATTAGCGCCATGCCTACCAACCTGTATGGGCCTGGTGACAACTATGATCTTAAAAATTCGCACGTGTTACCCGCTCTTTTAAGGAAATTTCATGAAGCTAAAATAAATGGAGAATCTACCGTTACGGTGTGGGGTACGGGTAAGCCACGCCGGGAATTTCTTCATGCAGACGATCTTGCTTCGGCCTGCTACTTCTTAATGGAAAATTATAACGATCCGGCGATTGTCAACATTGGAGTAGGCAAGGATATTTCGATTGGTGAGATGGCAGCACTCATACAACAAATTACCGGGTTTGAAGGCGAAATTGTTTTTGACACTTCCATGCCTGACGGCACTTTTCAAAAATTACTGGACGTAAACAAATTAAATAATCTTGGCTGGCATGCAGAGACTGGATTTGAAGAAGGGCTAAGAAAGACTTATGAAGAAAGGTTTGGAGAGGCCAATAAGCAATAAGCCGATAAATAAATCAGTTTGATTTTCCACTGACCTCCCGATGGCTTCCGGATAGCTATCGGGAGGGACAAAACTTTCAACTCACCACTCACCACTCACCTCCCATCTGTAGAATAGCAGGCATACTCAATCATTCGCTTCCAACAGAAGCTATAAGACCCATGGTAGAGGAGATGTGCAATATACTCAGGCACGGTGGGCCCGATGATGAGGGTATATATGCCTGTGAACAACATCAACTTGTATTAGGCCATCGCCGTTTGTCTTTAATAGACCTTTCATCATGTGGCCATCAGCCAATGTGCTATGCCAATGGCAGGTATATGATCAGTTTCAACGGGGAGATTTACAATTACCGCGAACTGAAAAATGAACTTCAAGAGGGCGGAAGCTTATTTCACACATCCAGCGATACTGAAGTGATCGTTGCTGCATTCCACGCGTGGGGTACAAATTCATTCAAACGCTTAAATGGAATGTTTGCCTTCGCTATCTGGGACAATGTTGAAGCCAAATTATACCTCGTACGGGATCCATCCGGGATCAAACCACTTTATTATGCGGTAACCAAAGAAGGCGTATCATTTGCATCCGAAATAAGAGCTTTTCGTCCTGTTCCCTACCTGCGCGAAGAAAATGAGGTGTGGCCTGTATATTTAATGGCGTATGGCCATTTGCCTGAACCGGTAACCATCTTAAAGAAGGTGCTGCCTTTAACTAAAGGATCCTTTATATGTTATGATTCACGAAGCCATGACTTTACAAAGGGACTCTTTAAAAAATATCATTTCGCAGAAAAATATGGTGATAAAGAAGAGGTAATAGAGCAGATAAAAGATTCGCTGTATCAATCTGTAAAAAGAAATCTAATAGCTGATGCTCCTTTGGGAGTGTTTTTGAGTGGAGGACTGGATTCCAGTATCATTGCCTTACTTGCCAACAGGGACAAGCACTCTGCTCTTAATACACTCTCGTTATATTTTGAAGAACAGACGTTTTCAGAAAAAAAATACCAGGACCTTCTTCTGGAACAAATGGACTGTAAGCGCAACCAATATCTTTTGAAAGAAGAAGACTTTCATGAGAACCTTCCCCGTATTTTACAAGCCATGGATCAGCCAAGTTGTGATGGCATCAATACATGGTTTATCAGCAAGTATGCAAAGGAAAATGGACTGAAGGCTGTACTTTCCGGTATTGGGGGTGATGAATTGTATGGAGGTTATCCTTCGTTTGGCAGAATGGGAAAAGCCAACTTATTAGAAAAAATGCCCTCTGGTTTATTGAGATCCGGAAAATTCGCTGCGCTGAAGAGCCTGAAAAGATTAGGCTACTTAAGCCTTGGTGGCGCCGTCGGCAAGTATCTTTTTTTAAGAGGCCAGTTTATTCCTAATGATATTGCACAGCAGCTAAATATTTCCGAAGAACAGGTATGGGATATTTTAAAAGAAGCGCCTTATTGTGAAGATATCAGCGGGTTAAGTGCAGGTAACCAGGCCAGTTGGATAGAAAGTAATCTCTTTATGCAAAACCAGTTGTTGAGAGATGGCGATGTGATGAGTATGGCACACGGTATTGAGATCAGGGTGCCGTTTCTGGATACTCACTTTATAGACTTGTCCCTGCAGATACAATCCGGAATCAAATATGTAGGTCGCCCCAAGCAGCTTTTAATTGACTCATTCAAGGACATTTTGCCCGAGCCAATATGGAACAGGCCTAAAATGGGCTTTTCTTTTCCATTTAAAAAGTGGTTAACGAACAGTGAGTATGTAAAAGATATAGTGAAACCAGGCAGTAAGTCCTATCGCCGTTTTGCAGAAGGTAATATGCACTGGTCGCAATTTTTATCTTTAATGCTGATTAAAAATTACGGCGGAGAAAACAATTCAGGCTACACCGTTATTCCCACAGCAAGACGGCGCATCAATAAGGAATCAGGTGTCGAAAATGAAAAAGTCATTAATAAGCCTACCAAGGCGCAAAGCGTTCTTTTTCTTACCCTCAGAACGTTTTCAAGTACCGGTGGAATAGAAAAAGTAAGTAAGGTGGCAGGTAAGGCATTATACGAAATCGGAAAGGAGACAGGAGGTAGTTTTCATGTGTACTCTATGTATGACCAACAAAGAGATGTAGATACCAAGTATTTCCCTGGACCTATTTTCACAGGTTTTGGTATAAATAAACTAAAATTTATGTTGCGGTGTATGCAGAAAGGAGTAAAACACGATGTGTTGATCCTGAGTCATGTGAACCTTTTGCTACCCGGTTACCTGGTAAAATTGTTATCACCTAAAACCAAAATAGTTTTAATTGCTCATGGGATAGAAGTATGGGAGCGTTTAGGGAGTATGAAGAAATTTATGTTAGACAAGTGCGAGCAGGTATTGGCGGTGAGCCACTTTACCGCTGACGCACTTCAGCATATAAATAAGGTACCTGCTCATAAATTGCAGGTGCTTAATAACTGCCTTGATCCTTTTTTAGAACTCCCACTTCACGAAGAAAAAAGTCAGCATTTTTTAAATAAGTATGGCTTTAACAGGGAGGATACTATTTTAATGACTCTTACCCGCCTGGCTGCCAGGGAAAGATATAAAGGCTATGATATTGTAATACAAAGTCTTCAAAGGCTGAAACAAGCACAACCCCGCTTAAAATATTTAATAGTAGGAAAATACGATGATAAGGAAAAGCAAAGGCTAGATAAGATGATAGAAGAAGCAGGTCTTGATGGTCAGGTTACCTTCGCGGGATTTGTACCCGATGAAGAACTGGCCAGCCATTTTAACCTCGCAGACATCTACATCATGCCGAGCGAAAAAGAAGGTTTCGGCATTGTGTTTATTGAGGCCATGTATTATAACAAACCCGTGATTGCCGGAAATAAAGATGGTTCTGTAGATGCACTGTTAAATGGCAGGCTGGGTTTATTGGTGAATCCTCAAAGCCTTGATGAAGTAACGATGGCTATTACGGATATGGCTTCCTGTAAAGAAAAATATTTACCCGATCAGCAATTATTGATGGATCATTTCAGTTACCAGGTGTATAAAGCAAAGTGGAAAGAAGTATTGGAAAATATTTAGATTTTAGATTTACAAATCCGCGATTTAGATTTACTGTAAAAGTGAAAAATATTTAAAATGGTAATTTCTCCCAATATACCACCTTCTTTGTTTTGGGACCTTGATATTTCTAAATTAGATTGGAACTTTCACAAGCAACTTATAGCAGAGCGGGTAATTCAACGTGGATCTTTAAATGCGATAAACGAAGTGACTGCTCATTACGGATTACAGGAAATGAGAAATATTATAAAGCAAATTCCTTATTTGGAAAAAAGAGACATTGCTTTTGTAAATGTTTATTTTAACATACCACTTAATGAACTAAAATGTTATACAAGGAAACGGTTAGTTCAGAACTTTTTAGATTAATTCAGGAGCTTTGCAAA
>JBDTIC010000353.1:0-3046 GCA_039936595.1 Ginsengibacter sp.
TTCTTCACGTATGGCCGATAAGTCTTTGTGATATATGGCGGTGGCTGCTTTATGGAACGTGGCTATTCTTTCGGCAAGTTTTTTTATATCAACAGTAACTGCTTCTTTTTTACCCAGTAATTTATCCATTCTTCTTTCCACCTTGAGTTTGTGCATTTTCACTGCATAGTCAATTAGGGTTCCTTCGTTTCCTCCGATCGAAATATTTTGTTGACTCTCCCGTATAGGCACCACAGCAATATATACATTGGCGGCAAGCCTCTTGTTCAATTCGAGTTCTCTCTCGCAATAGAACTTGCGGAGCTCCAAGCTGGAAAAATCAAGGAAGGAATATTGAATTGGCTTTTTGATTTTATATACGTATTCATCACCCAATATCACCCACGATATATGTGTTTCTATTAATTCCCGCTGACCGCCTTCACCAGGCACAACACCTTCAGATACCAGCTTATTAATTTGTTCTGTTGTCATTTTTTGTTTTTAAATATTCTGAGGCTATGTTAAGCATTTCGTTGATATTATAATTGGTTGATTGTAATACCAGGTGTGATTGATCAAGTGGCTCGTTGTGTTGACTGATGAATTGATAAACCTCAAAATCAGCCTCACTATACGGTCTTTCTTTTTTTACTCTTTCCCGAATTATTTCTTCATCAGCCCAAACTTCAATAAACAAAATTTCACCTTTCCCCAGCACCTGCATTTCTTCGACAAATAATTGCCTGGTATCTTTTTTATGAAAAGTAGCATCCAACACCAGGTTGTTATTTTGCTGCACTGCCTCTTTCATCTCGTCAAGCATCGTATCATATACCGCTTTTTTTTCACTGTCAGAATATACTCTTTCGGTAAACATTTCTTTTCTTAACTTATCACTATTAACGTAGCGGGCGTTGATCGTCTTTGCAAGCCTGGACGCAAAATAACTTTTTCCCGAACCCGGTAAACCAAAAACAATTACAATCATATTAATTCAATATTATTTAAAATTAATTGTCCAATACCTTATGCTGATTTTAGCAAAATATAAGATAGATTTTTTATTGTCGATCAAATATTAGCACCTCTTTTCCATAGATTTATATTTAATCTTATCCTTTTAAATTACCGAGGCAAATACACCAATAAATGCATCATTTTCACGGATCACCATCATCTTTTTTCCTGATTGTAATCATAGTACTTACAAGTGTAGGGATTTAGTTTTGCGCTTTTTATAAATAAATTTTCTTCAACTTAATTTCTTAATCATTGGCTAATTACATTTCAGGAGAAGACGCAGTAAAAGTTATTAAATCTGGCGATAAAGTATTTGTTCATGGGGGAGCTGCGACGCCACATTTTCTGCTTGAAAAAATGGTAGAACGGTCTTCTGAATTGAGGAATGTGGAATTACTTAGCATCAGCACCCAGGGTGCTGCTTTGTTTGCAGACCAAAAATACAAGGATAATTTTTACATCAATTCATTATTTGTTTCTGCAAATGTTCGTAAGGCTGTGAACGAGGGCAGGGGAGATTATATTCCCATATTTTTAAGTGAAATCCCCATTCTCTTCAGAAGAAATATTATTCCATTAGATGTAGCTTTGGTTCATGTTTCAGTTCCTGACCAACATGGGTATTGTTCATTGGGATTATCAGTGGATGTGGCTGCTACTGCCGTAAAGACTGCGAAATATGTAATCGCGCAGGTTAACCCCAATATGCCCCGAACATTTGGCGATGGGCAGGTTCACATAGATAGCTTTGACGCTGTGGTTTACACAGAAAGTATTTTGCCGGAAGTAGTATCCGGCAAAGCTGATTCGCCCGTCTTTAAGAAGATTGGGAAGTATTGCGCTGATCTGATCGAAGACGGGGCTACCATTCAGACAGGAATTGGTGCAATCCCTGACGCAGTTCTGGCAAGTCTTTCAGGCCATAAGGAATTAGGTATTCACACGGAAACGTTCTCTGATGGTATTCTTCCTTTAGTAGAAAAAGGGATAATTACCAACCAACATAAAAAAAAGGGCCGCGGAAAAATTATGACGAGTTTTATACTCGGGAGCAGAAAGTTATATGATTTTGCTCATAATAATCCTGGTTTATTGGTGATGAATATTGATTATGTAAATGATACGTCCATCATAAGAGTTAACCCTAAAGTTACTGCCATCAACAGCGCTATTGAAATAGACATTACAGGGCAGGTATGTTCTGATTCAATAGGCATCTATCATTATTCCGGAGTAGGTGGCCAGGTTGATTTTATCAGAGGTGCTGCATTATCGGAAGGAGGAAAGCCAATCATAGCTATGGCTTCAGTTACTTCCAAAGGTGATTCGAAAATCGTTCCCTTTCTAAAACAAGGGGCCGGAGTAGTTACCACGCGTGCTCATGCCCACTACATCGTTACGGAATACGGAGTAGCCTTTTTGTTTGGGAAAAATATGCGTGAGAGGGCGAATGCGTTGATTAACATAGCACATCCTACCCATAGACAAATGCTGGAGGAAGAGGCTTTTAAGAGGTTTAAACATTCCTAAGCTGAACACATAAGAAAGATAACTTATCTGATGCGCCTCATCTGTCAGTGTGATTTCAATCATAATTACGGAAAAGAAAATGCAATAGTTTTACGAAACACTATTATTCATCTGTTATCTATTTCGTAATGAAAAATATTTTGGTTCCCATAGACTTTTCCCCAGCATCCCAAAATGCCGCAAGATACGCAGTGTCATTAGCCCGGGCTTTTGATGCCACGGTGTATGTCTTCAATGCCGTGTTACCGCCGGTACTTATTGATGATTCTATTCTCGCTTCTGTTATGGTTACCCAGGCAGAGATTGTGGCAGAGAATAACAAATTAATAGAACAGGAAATAGAAACGCTTTCAAAAGAATATTCCGTTAAGATCAAAGGGTTGGTAAGAGAAGGGTACACTTCTAAAATGATTCCGGAGCTGGCAGCAGAAAACAATATAGACGTGGTCGTGATGGGCATGAAAGGTGAGGGAAAGAGTATTTCTATTTTTGGCAGCACTACTACAACTACCAT
>JBDTIC010000354.1:0-9041 GCA_039936595.1 Ginsengibacter sp.
GTTACAACTGTTTGCGAAGAATGGGGTGTAAAGTGGAGGTAAGTCCCCGCTGCCAGCGCAATAAGGATCACCGCTGCTGCCGAAAACCTTACCCAGCTCATTCTTTTTACTTTTGGTTCAATGGAAATAACTGGAGGTTCCATCACACGGGAATACATTTCATCCCAATTTACACTAGAAATACTCTCCGTTGGCTTAAACTCGTTCCAAACATCAAGCATATAACTCTGTAGTTCAGAATCCTCCTCTGCTTCACGAACCCAGTCCATAAGCTCATTCTCTTCTGCAGAATTTGCCTGCCTTGAAATATACGCCTCCAATAAATAATGAATTCTCTCTTTATATAATGGCATTCAGTTTCAAATTTCAATCGTATAACAGACAGTTACACGAGAGGATCATTTGTACTATCCGGGAAAAAATTATTTTTTGGAAACTAAAATATTAGCAGAATAATAATAGCGGGATTGTGTAAAAAAGCACGGATAAATTTAAGGGCATCTGCCAGGTGATTTTTAACTGTGTGAGGAGAAATTTGTAATTGGTGGGCGACATCTTCCCTGCTAAGTCCTTCTTGCTTACTAAGTTTGAACACTAACTTTTGTTGAGGAGGAAGTTTTGCTATTGCCTGCGATATCAGTTTGCTGCTTTCCTGTGCAAGCACCATTTCATCGGTAGTATTCACCAATTCCATTGCGGGTGGCGCTCCCTGTAATAATTTTCTTTCAAGAGCTGTCTTCCGGTAATGATGATAGACTCTTCTGTACACCACAGTAAAAAAATAAGAAGAGGGGCTTTCAACATCCACCAAACCTTCCCGTTTGCTCCAGATATTCATAAAAACATCCTGCACAATATCCTCTGCTACTTCTTCTGACCGGGTCATCTTGAGCGCTACTGCATAAAAGCGTTCTTTGTAGAGATCAAATAACTTCTTAAATGCACGCTCCTCTCCGGAGGCAATCTCTGCAAGCAAATCTTTTTCATTATATGGTGAGCAGTCAGTCAATCGAATGATTGTTTAAAAGAATAAAACAGAATGTTTTTCAAAGCTAATGAAAATACATTTGATAATATGAGCTGTAGCTTTTAGTTCAATAATTTTTAAGAAAGGAAAAGCCAGTTGTGCCAGTCGAACAAATTAACAGTGCTTACGGAATAATAACAATCTCTGCTATGAAAATTCTTACTTTTAGTGAAAATTATATATGAACAAAATAATAGTAACAGCCTTTATGCTATTGGCTGCCATTAGTGCAACGGCTCAGCAAAAAATAATTCCGTTATACAACGGTGCTGCACCAGGTTCTGAGAATTGGACGTATCATGAACAAGAGTACAAAGCAGGAACCAAAGATGCTCTTGTCTATAATGTTTCTCATCCAACGCTGACGGTATATCCCGGCGATCCTTCGAAGGCGACCGGTACTTCAGTAATTGTATGCCCGGGAGGTGGTTTCTACATTCTGGCTTCAGTGCATGAAGGTTCGGATGTGGCACAGTGGCTTAATCAAAAAGGCGTAACGGTTTTTTTATTAAAATACAGGCTTGGACAAAGCTTAACTGATAATCCGGGTAAAGAGCTAAATGATAATATGAAAAAGAGCGATTTTGGTGAAAAGATAAAACCTGTAATTCCTTTGTGTATTGCAGACGGCAGGGGTGCTATACAATATGTGCGTACACATGCAGCGGAGTACGGAATCAACCACGCGAAAATAGGCATCATGGGTTTCTCAGCCGGAGGCACGGTTGCTGCATCAACAGCTTTTACATATACTCCGGAAAACCGTCCGGATTTTGTTGCCCCGATCTATGCATTTACGCCAACCGAATTACAAGGCATGGTACCTGATGATGCTCCTCCCTTGTTTGTTGCTGCTGCTACAGATGATGGCCTGGGCCTGGCTTCACACAGTGTTGAATTGTATTCTAAATGGCTAGCTGCAAAAAAGCCTGCCGAAATACATATATATGAAAAGGGCAATCACGGTTTTGGAATGCATAAGCAGGGTATCCCAACCGATACATGGATAGACAGATTTGGGGAGTGGCTTGGGCTATTGGGATATTTAAAAGCAGAATGAACCAGGTAAAAACGTGTATTTTGCTTTTAAGATTTACGATAAGTCCGCATTAAAAATATAATGCGATCACTTCAAAGTCGAAGTCCGTGCTTCAAAAATTGAATAATCCTTACTTTGATCCTGGCTCATAAATTTGCCTATAATTATTACTGTAAAAATACTTTCTGAAATAGACAATTACTCGCACTTTCCAATCTTGAACCAACACATTTCAATCATAAAATTCTCACGATAGATTTATAAAGTATATTTACACCTAACATAATAATGAATAAAATAAATCACAATCATGATCATTGACACATTTTCTAATTCCGAAAAATACATTCATCTCCACCCGCTTTTTTCAAAAGCATTTGAATTTATAAAAAGTCAAAATTTAAAAGAAATAGAAGTAGGAAAATATCCGCTTGATGGTCCGGAACTTCATGCTGCTGTATCTGATAAAGAGGGAGTAAAACAGGAAGATGCAAAATTTGAAGCGCATGATCATTTTATTGACATCCAGGTTTGTCCCCGGGGAAAAGAAACACTGGGATGGAAGCCGCGAGAAACATGTGTGGATATTAAAGTGCCCTACAACGCAGAAAAGGATGTAACATTTTTTGGTGACCAGCCTGACACTTATTTCCAATTACATGAAGGCCAGTTTGCTATTTTTTATCCTGAAGATGTGCATGCACCAATGATCGGCGAAGGGGCAATCAAAAAGTTGGTAGTTAAAATAAAGGTTTAGTTATTCTACACACAATAATTTAAAAATTTATTCAACTATCCAACAATCGGCATCGATTGCGTGTAGATCTTTTATTAAAATATATCACTCCTTTTCAGGAAATGTTTGGGCTTCTTCCTGGCTGGCGTATTCTTCCTCGGGATCCGGTAATATTTTTATGGTTGAATTTTGTAACGAAATAACTGAAGATGCAGAATATAATCCAATGCTATTCCCCGAATAGGTATAATCCATTAACGTAAGTTTTACCTCATCATTAATAGAAAGTTCAATGTAGTTGCCATATCGTATAAGCCTGAAGTGAAATGATTTTTGCTCTTCCAATTTAAAAATCCCCGATTGTATATCATTAAAAATAAAATTGTGCCGGGTATTTAAAGGATTAAATCCCCAGGCTCTTAGCTCTAACAAACCGTTCATTACGTCGAACAAAATAAAATAACCATTTCCTTCTTCATCCATATCGCTTACTAATCCCAGCTTCCCCATACCTTCTACTGTTAATAACCCCTCCCAAATAAAACCAGGCGATGGTCTTTTAAAACAAAATATTTCATAGCCACTTCTTGAACCGCAGATCCATTTGTCCGGTGTAATATCTGATGTGGCTGTAGGATTGGAGAGCACATGCTCTATGATTCTAATCTCAGACTGATGTATTGTTTTCTTCACCATTTGCTCCCACCGGTAATAAGTTTTTAAGAACAACCTTCCATCCTTGTCGGCAGCCAATTCTTTAGGTGGAGGAAGTACTCTCATTGCATTGATATTACCATAGGCATAAAAGAAATTATATACCAGCAAATGATCGCCATCTGTTACGGTTCTTGCTGCATAGTTGCCCTGGGGCAGCAACACATCGGAATGGAATGAATGATATTCACCTAAAAATTCCGGCGAAAACCAGTAGCGTACTTTAATGTCTTCTCTGATAGAACCTAGCAGGTAAAATTTCCCACTGAGCTCAAATACACAAGGGCATTCTATATCATCATATACCATTGGGTACAACAATGGCGGTAATAGTTCTACATTATTATTTTTTATTTTGACCATACCTACGCATCCTCTCCGGGATACCTGTCCATAAATGCTGCGGGCGCAGATAAGCAGGTATGCTTCTCCGTTATACTCAAAACGGAATGGATCTCTGAAGCTCAACCATTTCCTCGGGTTGGTGCGGGATGTTTCATAATAAATTCCTTTGGGCTCAATTGGCAAATATTTCTTGTTAATCTTCTTCCAGTCAAGAAGATTCTTTGATTCAGCCATTCCTATCCTTGAAATAACTCCACGATCTTTCCGTTGCAGGCCGGTATAATACATTTCAAAGGCTGGAACTGCAGAGCCTTTACCTTTTGTATTTCCCAACTTTTCACACACGTGCATTGTCCACAGCATATCATCATCCCACTCGCCCGGATCACCTACAAACAAAGCATTCTTTACTCTCTTCCATGATATGCCGTCTAAAGATGTTGCGTGTGCTATATAATCGTGATTAGGAATGATCAGATGGAACAGATGATACACTTCTTCATGTATGATTACAGTAATATCACCTATTTCCCAATCACTAAAACCAGACCCTGAATACATAATCTTATATTTCTTGTCAGGTAAAAATACAAATACTTCAACTTATATGGTTTTAGTTAATTTTACAAATCAGTTAACTATGGCCTGAATTATGTATTTCTATTTTGAAGAAAGCTCACAGATAGCGTTTCATTCACAAACTTTTCATGATAAGAAGAGACAATAGATACTCCTGGGAACATTAATCTGTTAAATACATTTACAAAAAAATAAAAACATTGAGCAGCTATTATATTCAATTGTTCAGTCCTCATGGGCTAATACGTCATAAGGATCCGGAAATAGGTAGAGATAAGGATACAGGAGGGCAGGTAAAGTACGTATTGGAATTATTAGAGACCCTGGCGGAACATCCACAGGTAAGAAAAGTAGATTTATTTACAAGGCGCATAAATGATAAAAGAGTTTCTTCGTCCTATGAACAGGAAATAGAAATTGTAAACGAAAAGGCCCGCATTGTTCGCGTTATATGTGGTGGCAATAATTATCGCAATAAAGAATCTTTATGGGATTTTTTAGACGAGTTTACAGATAAGACGATTCGTTTTATTGAAAAGGAAGATGATTTTCCTGATGTGGTACATGGACATTATGCCGATGGCAATTACATAGCCGGCCAGTTAAGCCAGGTGTTTGGAATTCCATTTATCGCTACCTCTCACTCACTTGGCAGAAATAAAAAGAACATTTTACTCAACCAGGGACTCTCCCCCGAAAAGATCAACGAAAAGTTTAATATCGAGAAAAGAATTGCTGTTGAAGAACATCTTTTGCAAAACGCCAACGTTATTATTGTTAGCACCAGGCATGAAATAGACACGCAATATAGTTCGTACAAAAATAAAAAGAATGCAAGATTTGAAGTGATTCCACCAGGTATCAACCTGGATCTTTTCTATCCATTTTATAAAGTTGATATGCCTTCTTTTAAAATGACGATTGAGCAGGAACAGGCATTGTATCGTGTTAATTCTGATATCGAGCGATTTTTATTTAACCCGGCAAAACCATTAATTCTTTCTATCGGCAGGGCGGATAAACGTAAAAATTTTGAAAGGATCATCGAATCATATGGGCAGGATAAGGAATTACAGGCTATGGCAAACCTTGCCATTTATGCGGGTGTGAGAAAAGATATTTCTAAAATGCCGGCAGACGAGCAGGATATTCTTACCAATTTGTTACTGCTTCTCGACAAATATGATCTCTACGGAAAGATGGCTCTACCTAAAAAAAATGACCCTAAGCTGGAGGTTCCTGAAATATACCGTGTGGCAGCCCGCAGGAAAGGAGTTTTTGTAAATGCGACACCTGGTGAAAACTTTGGACTTACCATCTTAGAAGCTGCTGCCTGTGGCCTTCCTGTGATAGCATCACCAACGGGAGGACCTAAGGAAATTCTGGAACAATGTAACAATGGCTTGCTAATAGATGTGGAAGACCCGATCGCGATTGCCGAAGCGCTGAAACAAATTACTTCTGACCATGTGTTGTGGGACAAATATTCTGCAAACGGCATCAAAGCCGTAAATACCCTTTATTCGTGGAATGCCCACATAAACAGGTACATGGAAATAGTGGATGATATTACAAAGCAAAAAAGTGCTGGAAGCATTTCCGAATCAGGCAAGACAGCTTATGGTAAAAAATTATTGAAAGCTAAACTTTTTGTTATTTCCGACCTTGACGGCACGCTGGTAGAAGAAAATGATATTGACGGACTGGACAAATTCAGGCAATGGATAGATAGTCACAGGGATAAGGTGATCTTTGGCGTAGCCAGCGGACGAAATAGGGAAATAACACAACAGGCTTTTATTGATTATCATTTACCGGATCCGGATTTATTGATTTGTTCAGCAGGTTCCGAAATTTTTTATACGAATAAAATGATTGCTGATAACGGGTTTGAAAGCCATATAGACTATCAGTGGAAAAGAGAAGAACTTAAAAATGCTCTGTCAAAATTTGGTGGGATCACTTTGCAGGAGCCCGCTGCCCAGTGGCGTTTCAAGTTGAGCTATTATGTTGACAAAGACTTTTCAGAAGATGACATGGCCAATCTTTATAAATTTCTCGATGATAATAAGCTCAGGGCCAAAATATTATTTACTGAAAATCATTTCGTAGACTTGTTGCCTTTCCGCGCCGGCAAAGGAAGCGCCGTGCGTTACCTGAGTTACAAATGGAAACAGCCCCTCGAAAATTTTATTACAGCGGGAAACAGCGGTAATGATATGGATATGCTAAAAGGAAAAACCAAAGGAATCGTTGTTTCCAACTACAGTCCCGAACTGGAAGAATTGCGGAAAAATAAAACAACTTATTTTGCAAAATCTCCTCTTAGTAAAGGCGTGTTAGAAGGTATTTTACATCATGTTTCATCGATGGGGATCAAACTTTAATGACACATTCTGTTAGTGCAAAATTTACAATCAATTATTAAACTTGAAGAATATTAACAGTAACTACGTTAAACTGTTGCGCAAGCTAAATGAAGGACTAACTCGTCATAAAAAGTTAGCTGTTTAAAACCGTTATTCGGGAATCCGGATTGAAGCATATTCGCATTAATATTTACCAGCCAAAATATTCTTTTGCGTTACTGAAGCAAATGTTCTGGATTACTTTCCCCGTCCACTCGATGTCATTAGGCAACTCGCCGTTTTCTATTTCTTTTCCAAACAGGTTGCAAACAATTCTTCTGAAATATTCATGGCGTGGATAAGAAAGAAAAGATCTTGAATCAGTAAGCATACCAACGAACCGGCTTAGTAATCCCATATTAGACAACGTATTGATCTGTTGAGTCATACCGTCTTTCTGGTCTAAAAACCACCAGGCCGATCCAAACTGGATTTTTCCTGGAATAGTACCATCACAAAAGTTTCCTGTCATCGTTGCTATCAATTCATTGTCCGAGGGATTAAGGTTGTAGATGATTGTTTTTGCCAACTGATTGTTCGCATCCAGGCTATCAAAAAACTTTGCCATCGACTTACCCTGTAAATAATCTCCAATAGAATCCCAGCCGGAATCGGGCCCACACTCCTTCAGTTTGCGTATATTATTACTCCTGAAAGCTCCGATATGATACTGTTGCACCCATCCTTTCTCCCAATCCCAAATGGCAAACTGGTACAACATTGCAGATTTAAATTTCAACTTCTCGTCAGGTGCTAATTCGCTTCCAGTGCGAACCTTTCCAAAAATGGAATTAATTTCATCGTCACTATAGTCCTCTGCAAAAATATACTCCAAACCATGGTCAGACACTGAACAACCCATTGATGCAAAGAAATTGTGCCGTTGTTTAAGTGCATCCAAATAAGATTGATAAGTAGTCACGTTCATGCCGCTTGCAATCTCTAGTTTATTTACATAAGCGTTAAACGATTCTGCATTATCTGCATTCATGGCTTTATCAGGACGAAAAGCAGGGAGAATGGTTATTTCAAAACCATCATCTTTTATTCTTTGGTGATGCTCCAAAGAATCTGTAGGATCATCAGTAGTACATAACACTTTCACATCCATTTTGCGAAGTAGGTTTCGAACGGAGTATTCTTTGGTCTGCAGCTTTTGAGTACATTCATCGTAGATCCTTTTTGCACTTTTGGGATTAAGAATGTCATGCACATCAAAATATCTTTGTAGTTCTAAATGTGTCCAGTGATATAGCGGATTGCGCAATGTGTAGGGTACAGTCTCTGCCCATTTTTCAAATTTTTCATAATCTGATCTGTCTCCGGTGCAGTAGCTTTCATCTACACCGTTAGTGCGCATCGCGCGCCATTTATAATGATCGCCATATAACCATATCTGCGTGAGATTTTCAAAATTAATATCATTAGCTATCTGGTCTGCCGGAAGATGACAATGATAATCAATGATAGGCATTGTCTTTGCAAAATCATGATATAGCCTTTTTGCCGTATCATTCTGCAGCAAAAAATTTTCATCTAAAAAATCTTTCATAAAATGTGTTTATAAAAATGGATTACAAATTTAAATGAGCCATAGAAAGTATATTATTGAGACTTTGTTGCATGGTCAATTTTTTCTAACGTTGCTTTTGCGCCATTTGTTACAATACTTTGCAGGTTATCAGTTACTGACTGCTGAAATCCGGGAAGTTTCGTAAGGTCTTCACCCCATAAGTCTCTGTCTTTTAAAACCTCTGTTACCATCACATCAACCGGCTTATTGCTATTCCATAGCTTATAAAATTTGGGCGCCATTTCATCTTCTATAAGGTATGGCTCGCCATTGAATTCTCCGTAAAACGCTTTATCTTTTTGATTGACCGACTTCATAAAATAAAGGTATGCGGCAAAACCTAATGAAAACAACACCGGCGGAGTATCGTGTTTTTCATAATGTTTGATCAAAACCGGAACGCACCTCATCTTTATTTTTGAAGTATAATTTAGTGTTATATTTTTCCAGAGATGGTTGATATGCGGATTGCGAAAACGATCCAGCACATTGTAGATAAAAACATTTTTCGAGTTGTTATCTATTTCATACGGTATTGATGGAGCTATTTCATTTTTCATCAGTCCTTCAATAAAACCTGATGACAGATCATCTTCCATTGCGTCACGCACCAGGCGATA
>JBDTIC010000355.1:0-5331 GCA_039936595.1 Ginsengibacter sp.
GCGGTTGGGCGCAGTAATTGTTTCTTTTTGTTTTTCGGTGGTTGCTGCAAATGTAATCTCAGGAATCAAAGGAGACATGATCATTAAGCCAGAGGCTTTGACCGAATCTTTTAAAAATTGCCTTCTGAGTTTGTTTTGATTATTCATATACAGGGTTAGTTTTTTAAATTATGAAAATTATTCCTCCGTGAAGTTTTGAAATTTGCATTAGCTAAAGATAATTAAAACAACCATTTCTTAACTATCCTGTTTTTCTACCCAAGACAAATAAATGCAATTAACTAATGCTTCATTTCCTGGCCGTGGGCACAACAAAATACCTTAATTTATCCTATCTAAGTTTCGATGGAATTAAATAGTTTTTCCACTTTTAAAAAAGTCGGATAATCAATAGCTATGAGGATTTCAGGACTTTTCAAACCAAAAAGTGCATTGTCAATTACGTGATGTTATTCCCGTGAATATCTGTGATAAATGTCCAAAAAATTATCACGTTGATATATTAAGGTTATCTCCAATTTGCAGATAACCATATTTTAATAAAAACATAATATGCCTTCCTGTTTTTTCTGGGGAGAGGTTGCTTTTTCTAAATTGCTCTGTTAATTCCTTGAATTTTTGTTTTTGTGCTATTTGCAAAATAATAAGAATCCTGTGTAAAATCTTGACAGAAAAGTCATTAAAATAAGCATAATAATTAGTGATGAAAATTTGCTTGTTTACTACCTGTGTCCCTTTTAAAGAAATTTCTATTATAGTAGTATCAATGACTTTTGCTGATGCATAGTGATTGAAATTTTTATAAAAAGCAGGGGTGTCATACGTTTTATTAAACACAGGAATATTAACTTGTTTATTTGATTTATCTAGTTGATGTTGCCAAAGTTGTTCATGCAGATAAATAATATTTTTCCAGTCATATATATTTACCGCCCGTTCTCTTGAATTCTCACTCATTTTTTTGCATAATGCGGGAGAGTCAATGAGTGCTTGTAGTGCTGTAAGAAAGGCTTTTAAATCAATGGCCACCGTTTGAGCAAACTCAAAATGGTCTAGTAAGTCATAATTGTCATAAATCCCTGATTTTATTACTATTTCCTCGTCCAGGTCAGCCATATAGGTAGGAATCAAAAAGCCGGTTTGACCGTGTTTAACAGTATCTCTGTAGCCATTCCAGTCAGATACTACCTGCGGGATTCCGCAGGCCATTGCCTCTAAAGGTGTAATTCCAAAAGTCTCCTGGATGTTATCTGCAGGGGAAACAAATACATCTGCACATGCATGATAGAAATGACGTAAGGATGCAGGCAATGGCCTTATTAAAATGATATGATTAGTTAAATGAAGATCAACAATACATTTGTCGATAATTACATTAAAAATATTTTCTCCTGAACCTCCGATAACCAATTTTATTTCTCTGTTCGGATTATCTTTTACAAGAATTTGGAAGACAAGCAATAGCGGTAATAAATCTGCTTTGTCAAATGGTGAAATTCTTCCAATCCATAAGATAATAAATGCATCCAGTGGAAGTCCCAGTTTAAGCCTGAGTTCTTTTTTATCTCCCGGTTTGAATATATTCGTATCAACTCCCAATGGAATTATTTCAGTATTGCCCTTAAAACTTAAGTTAATATTGTGTGATTTCCTTAATCTTTCGCTAACCCCATCAAAAATGTTGAGTAACCCTTTTTTAGCTGCTGTGCTGTTGCAGATGATAGTATCATAATCAAAAGTCTTTTTTAGCAATATTTCCAGATACCAGTCATGTAGGAGGGATTGATAACTCAAAACATTAAAAGCCGCACTAATCGGGTAAGGCCTGGTACAATACCTTTCACGTAAAGAAATTGCTTCTGCGAAATCGGCATCAGTTTCATGCCAAATGTCGAAATCAAAAATTGCATTTTTTGATTTCAGAGAATTTATATCTTTTATTTCTATAAACAGATCATTTCGATATTTGGCTATATCCAAAAGATCCTGCCGACTATCGATACTTTTCTTTAATGCATCTGAAGATTGGTAGAATTTATATTCTCCGGACTGGCCGTATAATAACAGCCCTTTTAAAAAGTCATTTACAGCTACATCTCTTCCATAAACAATGTCTCCTTCCTGAGCCGATGTATAATTATCCAGATATACCGCTAATCTTTTTCCTTTAGAATGAGGTTTATTCATAACCAACTTATCATTTTCAGGTACGCGCAGAATCGAGTGCTGAAACAGCATACTCTAATGCTATTACCGTGTAAAAGTCCACGTCAGAGTGTTTAGAATTTTGTTGATGTTTGAGATGATCATTCAATGCGTCTTTAAATTTTTTTGGATCTATATATCCCAGCTCTGCCAACACGGAATTCTGAAACAGTTTATTGATGTCAGAAGCTGATTTTTGCAATGCAAAGGTCATAACGGATCTAAAATTATCAGGTTGTTCCGGATGAGTGATTTGTTGGGAGCAGCCTGCTTCAGAAAGAAACTGGCGTTGCAATCTCCTGTTTTTTCGCCAGGAAAACGGAAGGCTTCTGCAAAACATGATAAGTTCAGGTGTAGCATAAGGACTCACAGGCCAGATATTTTGAGATAGATATGCAGGCGAGCTATAGGCTACAGCTTCCGCAGTTGAATAGGCCATCAAGGATTTAGGCGCTTCTTTAATTGAATTTGCAGAATCTGAATAGGCCAGGTATAAATCATCATTTATAAATGATGGAACATTTTGCCTTGGCAAATGAGAATTAATGGTACACAACTCCTGGTCCTTAGTACTCATCTCATCCCAATAAGGAAGAAATAATTCATCTCCTCCAAAGCCTGTAAATAGTAAGCTATCATTTTTTTCACGGGCTATAGATAGAAGGTGGTCTTCGGCTTCGTAATAACATTCTTTCCAAAATAACATTTTCCTGTTATCTCTGTCATAACTATTCTTAGAAAAAGGTAAAAGATCTTTAATTTGAATAGCGGTGTCTTCAAATCCAAATTTGGTTATAAACTCATTCCTTCGTTCTATTTGTGCTTTTCTAAATTCATCCATTACCAGCAAGCCATAGGTTTGTAATTTCTTGGAAGTTAATGATGAAGCGATTATGGAGACAATGCCGGAATCCAGCCCACTGCTTAATTCAGTTGATATGGCTTTACCATCTTTACGCACCCAACGCGACATGGATTGTTGGAGAATTTCCTTAAACATTCCTATGACATCAGCACCAGGTTTAAGTTCTTTTGCAAATGGTTGTTCCAGTGAGGGAGGATAGGTAATTTGTAAAGTATTTTTTCCGCACCAATGCAACACCGTTCTTTCGGTTAAACGGTACATGTTTGCGAATAATGTATTTTTTGCGTAGGGACTTTCGAATGAAATGAGAAAATGCGCAACCAATACTTTGTCCAGTTTGAGAGGAGAGAGGTATTTGGAAAGTTGTATAGAATCCCAGTGCCCTATGAGTTGAAGATTCCTTTCCAAAACGTAAATTGGAGAAACAGCCCATTTACCGGTGTCTATGCTAACTGAGGATGGGCCAATCAAAACACAGATATAATGTAATGGCCATTTGATCAGGTCTTTTCTTACTTTATGAATCTCACTGGTAAAAACATTGCGTAATTTTGTGCCATCTCTTATTTCAGTTTTTCCATAAGAATCTCGTTCTTTAACCACGAACAGGTATAATGCCCCATCGGTAATTGCAAAAGACTCTAACGATGGATGTATAAAAGGGTGAATAAAACTTTCATTAAAAAGCCATCCTTTTGAAGTAGCAATACACGGATAGGTAAGATCTTTCAGGCTAATAGAAAAACTCAACATTATTTATCTCTTTTTTTGGGCAATCCCGTAGCGGATGCAATTAATTGCACGGTGTCTTCAACTTTGGACTTACTTCATATTGAGTGAGGCAAGAGATTATTATTCGAAGCTAAATAAAAAGCAACAACCGTATGCCGGTTGTTGCCTGGTTTAAAATCACTACTCCTTTTTGCTTTGTCTGTCAGCAGATCCACTTCCTTTTTTACTTTGCAAAGATTGCTGGTCATTAATTCTGCGTATCATCTCTAAAGGTGAGAGGATTTTTTTGTCTTTGAAAAGACTTGTTCCTGTCGGTACAATGTTTTTTGTTTTCATAATAAAATTTGGTTTAATTTAATTTTCTACTCTGTTTAAAACAGGCTTTTCGAATTCCGCCTGGTAATTAAGTCGTTTTTATATAGCAACTTTCGTTTGAGCAACAATGGGAGCATTTTTGCCATCTAAATTGGCAGTAACATCTAAAATATTAACATTGAAGTTATGACTCTGAATTGCATTTATTTTCCCCTGGTAAGAAATGTACCCCTTTAAAGGATCACTGGCATCCTGATTATAAAAACTGGACCGATCTTTCGCAGAGCCGTATTTCTTTATTAATTCGCATAGCGTTCCGGCATCCAATGAATGAATTTTTTTTCCGTTAACCGGAGTTTCGAAAAAAGCCCAGGAAGTTCCTTTTAAAAAGACATTAGCCAGGTAGTCTATTGCGAGAGAGTCTTCATTATACGCCAGGACAACCTGATAGGCCTTACCTTTTGGAATCTCTACTTCCAGGGGAATTTTAATTTCTTTTGATTCACTTTTGGTTTGCGTTTGTGTTTTTGTCCAGGAATGTGTAGCCTCGAAGCTAAAAGTGGTGGTACTGGACAATTCAACAATCTCAATGGTTGCCTTCACTGAGATTTCTTCGGTTACACCTGTTGTAATACCGGTAGTTTCAGAATGCTCAACCGTTGACGAATCCTGCCATGAATAAGTCACATCTAACTGTTTTTTCCCCTCCGGAATAAGTCCGTTTCTATTGTCAAAAGTTGTCTGGATCTTAGATTTTTGGTGGGGTGTAAAGAAATATTTGCCAGGGTCGTAAACCAACGCGCTGGCCAGCGAATCTGTAAGGTCACCATAAAGACCGCCGGTGTTATTAGGATCGCTGGTAAAATACTTTCCACTTGTTGGGTCCTTTTCGGTATTTAAATAATTCTGCCAGGCATCTATTATTATTGCAGCGATGTATTTTTTGTCAATAAATTGTAAAGCCATGATTTGTGTTTTTATTCGTTTCTAAAATTGGAGATCGGGATACACTTGATAAAAAGAGTCTTTTCAATCGGTAGTCATCTTAGAAAAAGCAGGATGGATCGGGCAAACAGACCCTACGAAAATTTTAAGAAGTATTGGCCTGTTTGCTGGATCCGCCATTATCTTCCTTTTTATTGTCAGTTATTTCATTTCTCTGAGAGGTTGCTTCCAAATTGCGTTGACTTTTTTCTAAATAAAATATACCGTCC
>JBDTIC010000356.1:0-7111 GCA_039936595.1 Ginsengibacter sp.
TAAAACCTTATAGCGTTTGAAAAGGAAATCTCCTCAACAACGCTATAAGGTTTTTGCTATTTATGAAACCAGGAAGGTAAAATGTCAACCCTATAAGTATTTGCACCGAAAGACTGGCCTGGGGAAATTATAGCATTCGAACAGGGTTGTCTTCTCAATAAAACGCTTAACGTTTTACCAATAGCAAAGCCATCCTTTAAGCAGATTGCAATCTGCTTAAAGGATGGCTTTAAAAAAAGACTTATTGTTTGATTAATTGTCCTCTGATTTCTCCACCGGGAAATTCTTTTGTATGCAGATTTACATACATAGAATCTGCAAAAAGTGCGGTGACCTGCTCATCGGTAAGTGCCTCGCTGGTTAAATTAATAGGTGAGGCAAGTTCGGTGAACGGAAAAACAACAGGCCCATTTGCTCCGGCTGCTGCTTTATGTATGTGTCCCATGGTAGGTGTTATTCCGGTATAGGAAGTAACATCAGTAAAAGTTTTTGTGTCACCGTTGTACGTCAAGGTACTGGTACCCGTTGCTGTAGAAGAATTAGATGGAACTTCGTCGGAGCCCTTTAACGTGGCTTTAAAGATAGTGGTGGTGTTAGCAGACTTAGTATCGTTATTGGTTGCCATAGTAGTATCACTATTGGACATGGCAGTTCCTTTATCAGAGTCACCACTATTGCAGGATATGACAGTAGTAAAGAACAGCGCTGCTGTTAAAAATTTGATTGTTTTAAGCATCATTAAGATTTTTGAGGAAGGTTAAGAAATGACATGTGTTATATAAACACACTTTTATGAATGACGTTCCTACCCCAAAAAAAGTGCCAGTAGTTGGAGATCATCTAATGAGATGGCCACAGGCCAGGTTACCAATTGTTGTGGAAATCATGCTCCGGTGAGTTTCACAGGGATATAATACCTCAAAAAGTAATTGAAAAATTTGTTGGAATCGGATAAACTGAAAACTTATCCAAAACAAGACGGAAATTTTTTACCCACTGTATAAACTCTAAAACTAACTATTTGGGATTTCCAGTTAACAGCTAAGATGATTTTAATTAAGTAAAAGCAGCTGTTTTCTATAGCTGGTTTTCTTCTTTTGGAAAAACCACTTTTGGTTCATGTTCTTTTGCTTCTTCCAAAGTTAGTGTACAATATGAAATAATAATAACTATATCTCCTTTCATGCCCCTACGCGCAGCAGGGCCATTCAGGCAACAAACACCGCTACCTCTCTCTCCTTTTATAAGATAGGTTTCAATACGTTCTCCATTATTGGCATTTACTACCTGTACTTTTTCATTTTCAAACATCCCCGCTTCCTCCATAAGCGCCACATCCAGCGTAAGGCTGCCTATATAGTCAAGATTGGCCTCCGTGATGACTGCCCGGTGAACCTTAGATTTTAAAACTTCAATCTGCATTTAAAATTTTTTGCAAAATTATTACTTTCTAAGCACTTCTGTTTTGGATGGGTCTTTTCTTAACATTAACCTTTTAACGGTACCCGGACGTGAATAGGACCGATGCTTCAACGATATTTGACTTCGTTTACCGGAATTAAGCCCAATGCCCGTGGTACAATCATCTCATGGCCACCCTCAAATAAAGTAAGACTGACATTTGGTAATTTTTTTTGCAAATGAACCATTCTGTCTCCGATACGTAAGGAACTGTCAGCGCCTGGATTACATTGCTTAATAAGGATTGACATCCATATAGAATCCGGCACTACGGCGTTTTTATTAGTTGGATAAAGTGCCTTGGCAATTTTATTATAGAAAAGAATAGAGTGACTGATAGGCACTGAACCGGTATATCCATCATGGACTCCTTCATAGATATTTAAAACTGCATTTTTTCTTCGAGCGTACGGTACTTTCAAATACATAGGGGAGCGGCTTTTTAGCTCATCCCAGTTGATCACTCCGTCTTTTTTGGCTACCTTTTCTATATCACTTGCATATTTGTTATGCCTTCCCTTCGATTCCCAGTACCAGCTTTGCAAGTCACTGATAGGCGCCCAGGCATTAAAACTCATAACCGGGTAATCCAATTGCATATAGGCAAGCAGCGTAAGATATCCGCCACCAGAAACGCCAATAATATGTACATTAGTTGTATCCACCCTGGCATTTTTTATTGCGAAATGAATGGCATCAAGCACATCGGAAATAACCAAAGGGCTGCCACACGCATCCGGATTGTTATTGGCGCCGCGAAAATCAGGGTGGATGTAATTCCAGTCCTTTTGTAATATTTCCTCAGTCAGAGGATCTTCCTGTTTGTAATCGCCGCTCCAGGAGTGCAGTGAAATGATCAATGGTTGGCTGGTAGCTTTTGACGACCTGTAAAACCATGCATTTTGCAAAGCCCCGTCAGTTGTAGAGGGTATTTGCACATGCACAAATTCATTTCCCCAATGCTTGTCTTTTGTATTATCCCACGCAGGATCTTTCTGTGCAAATACTGCCAATGCTCCATATAGTAATGATAAAAGCAAAAAGATTAGATTCTTCATGTCCCGTAAATAAGCTTATTTGTATCCCAATATTTTCAACATACTTTGGGCGCTTTGTTCTTTGGCGTAAAGCCAATCTACAAGTTTGCCGTTTTTGTCATAATCAAGCACAACATATTTGGGAGAAGGAATGAGGCAATGCTTGATGCCGCCGTATCCGCTGATCTGATCCTGGTAGGCTCCGGTATGAAAAAAGCCGAGATACAAAGGCTCACCATTATTTATTTTAGGAAGAAAGACTTCGTTGATATGTTCTTCAGAATCATAATAATCATGGCTGTCACAGGTAATGCCTCCAAGTGTTACTCTTTGGTATTCATTGTCCCATTTGTTTACAGGCAGCATCAGGAATTTCTCACCAATGCCCCATGTATCCGGTAGTGTAGTAATAAAAGAAGAGTCGATCATATACCAGGTTTCGCGGTCATTTTGCTTCTTTTCTCCTATCACGCTGTAAATATGTGCCATGCTTTCACCCACGGTATAACTGCCAAATTCAGTAAAAATATGAGGCATTGGTACCTTACTTTTTTTACAGGCCACCTTTATATTTCTCACTATTTCATTGATCATAAACTGGTAGTCGTAATTGAAGCCCAGTGAATGTTTGATAGGAAAACCTCCTCCGATATTGATGGAATCTAATTCCGGGCAGATCTTCCTGAGCTGGCAATATAAATTGATAATCTTGTTCAATTCACTCCAGTAATAGATATCATCTTTAATGCCTTTATTCAAAAAAATGTGAAGCATCTTTAAATGAAAGCGGTCTTCATATCCCTCAATATCATCGACATAAAACTCCAGGATATCTTTTGCGCGTATGCCCAACCGTGATGTATAAAAAGGGAAATTAGGTTCTTCTTCCGCTGCCACCCTGATCCCTATATTAAAAGGTACTTTTACCGATCTGCGATAAGCTTTCAGCTCTTCTTTATTATCGAGGATAGGAATTACATTTTTAAAACCTGTATTTAATAAACGGGCGATACGGCTGGTATAAGACTTTTGTTTAAAACCGTTGCAGATAATAAAAATATCTTTTGTTATTTTCTTTCTTTCATACAGCTTCATGATGATCTCGATATCATATGCATAGGACGTTTCCAGGTTCACACCATGCCTGAGCGCTTCCTCTATGATAAAAGAAAAGTGCGAACTTTTGGTACAATAACAGTAATTATATTGCCCTTCATACTTATGCTTTTTGATTGCATTGGCAAACATTTTCTTTGCCTTATTGATCTGCATTCCTATTTTAGGGAGATAAGTAAATTTCAACGGCGTCCCATATTTATCTATCAAGGCTTTCACATCCACCCCATTGTATTGAAGATAACCGTCTTTAAGATCATAACCTTCCTGTGGAAAATTGAACGTCTGATCTACAAGGTCTTTATAAGTATTATTCATTCAAGACTTTTAACCATTTTAAAAATATTGCAAATGTAAATGAATGATAGAATACAAATAAAAAAAACCGTCCGCATTAGGCGGACGGCTCTGCAATAGGTAATGTTGATAGTTTATTTTACTGCTGAAATAAGATTCTTAAAAGTTTCAGGCTCATTCATGGCCATGTCGGCAAGCACTTTCCTGTTAAGATCAATATTTTTTTCATTTAGCTTATGAATGAACTGGCTGTAAGTCATTCCCTCTGCTCTGACGGCAGCATTGATACGGACTATCCATAAAGCCCTGTATTCACGCTTTTTAAGCTTGCGACCTACGTAACTATAGGTCATGCCTTTTTCCATTACATTCTTCGCAACGGTATATACATTTTTCCTTTTTCCGTAATAACCTTTGGCGGCTTTAAGAATTTTTTTTCTCCTTGCCCTTGATGCAACTGCATTTGATGAACGTGGCATATTTTAATATTTTTTATTTTTATTTTAAAATTCCGGTTTTTATCTCCCCTTTACGGGCTGGGTTTTGGAGTTTACTTCATTCTTAACAGCCTCAATACCCTTGGCCGGTCTGCAGGGCCAACTATTCCTTTTAGTCGTAAAGCACGTTTACGTTTGGTGGATTTTTTAGTGAGAATGTGACGTTTGTAAGCCTTTTGAAAAGTAATTTCACCGGTACCGGTTACTTTAAAGCGCTTCTTGGCGCTGGAGTTGGTTCTAACCTTTGGCATTATTAATATATTTTATTTTTACACCCTCGCCGGCGTCCCGAACAGACGGGAACTTATGGAGCCATGTGGGCAATATGTTTGTATAAGAAATCCTGTTTAGCCAAAACATAAAATGCTAAAAGGGCTGCAAAAGTAAGATAATTATTTTTAAATTTTTAAAGTGTTTGCAAGGGTATGCATTCTGATCATAAACACTGGAATAATTTGCCTTTCCATCACAAAAAATCTTTCCTGGAAGGAGTAAAAACATCGATTAAAACTCCGTTTTCGAGAGCAACCACACCGTGCAGTAATTCGGGGCCAACCAGAAAGCTATCCCCTTTTTCCAATATCTTTTTATTTCCATCTATGATTACTTCGAATCGCCCCGATTCCACATAAGATATTTGACGATGCATGTGAGAGTGGATGGTACCAACTGCGCCTTTTTCAAAATGAACGGCAACCATCATCAGGGCGTCGTCATACGCCAAAATTTTACGTTTAACACCTTCCTCAGTTGCCTCGAACTCAAGATCGGCAGAGGTTATAAATGCTTGTCCCTTTATAGATTTTTTCAACGGTATTTATTTTAAAGTTCCAAAAAACTAAAAGCTCTTAGCTAACTGCTGACAACTAATCCACCGTCTTCCAGCCTCCGCCTTTTTGGCTTTGTATTCCATTGGCTTTTAATAATTCATAAGCTTTTACATGCCGCGTTCCTCCTCCACATACCACCACAAGAGGTTGTGACAGGTTTCTTATTTCATCCAATCGCTTTTCTAATTCCTGTAGTGGAATATTGATGCTGTCTTTCGCATGGCCTTTGTTAAATTCATCGGTCCTTCTCACATCAATGACCGTCCTGCTAGATAGCTTACTTGATTTCATTCAGTAAAAGTTTTAATAGCCTCTCCCATATCAAAAATTTCAGTATCCCCATTTAAATGTTTTTCCAATATGCTTGCTGCTGCCGCACTCCTGTAACCACCCGCACAATGAACCACTATGGGCTTATTTAGAGGAATTTCATTGACGCGCTCCCTCAACTCGTATAAGGGGATATTTATGGAATCATTAAAATAAACCAGTTCTTTTATTTCCGATGGATTGCGTGCATCCAGCACTGTATAAGCATCAGGAAAATCCCGGAAATGATCTGGGTCAAAGGGCTTTATGGTTTCGCCGGAGGTTTCCTTCAGGACGAACGCTTGTTCTATTTGTCCTTCATAGCCAATTTTTGCAACGCGCTCTATTAACGATTGAAGTTGATTCTTACTTTCTGCAGTTAGATAAAATTTTTCTCCCGGAGCAATGATGCTTCCTAACCAGGTTTCAAATTTTGCATCATCCATCAGGTTGAAGGAATTTTTTATGAATCCTTTTTTAAAATCAGATTCGTTTCTTGTGTCAATGACGGGATATTCTTTTAAAACGGAAGGTGCCTCATCGCTGATAGTAACTTTTGCAATAGCCTCTGCAAAATTTTCCGCTCCTTTTTTATTCAACCCTACTTCATAAGTAAAATATTTAGGAACAAAGGGTTGATTTTTTAAAAGTTCATTTACAAAATCTTCTTCTGTAAGCTCCTGGAGGCACCAATTGCTGGCTTTCTCAATTCCAATGGTGCTCGAGTTTTTGTCACTCAGTCCTCTTCCGCACAAACTGCCCGCGCCGTGTGCAGGATATACCATCACGTTTTCAGGCAAGCTCATTAATTGATCTCTAAGTGAATGGTACATTTTTTTCGCAAGCTCTTTGCGCGGCGCTGTTAATGATCCAGCTGACTCTCTCAGATCAGGTCTTCCACAATCACCAATAAATAAGGTATCGCCTGTAAAAACTGCTTCTTTCTTCCCTTCTTCATTACTTGCAACTATACAAATACTATCCGGCGAATGACCGGGAGTATTCAATGCCTCTAAAATGACATCTCCAATTTTGATGGTGTCACCATTATCGAACGACTTATATTTATAATCCGCGCCTAAAAATTTACTGACATAAATAGGCGCGCCTGTTGTTTTATGTATTTCCAGATGGCTGCTCACAAAATCCGCGAGAGGATGAGTTTCAATAACAGCGACAATGCTTGCATTATGTTCTTTTGCCAGGTCGTAGTAAGGTTGAGGATTACGTGAAGGATCTATTACGGCAATTTCGCCGTTACTAATAATTGAATAGGAATAATGAGCCAGATTTTTGTCTTCAAATTGTATTACATCCATGAATCCTTTTTTGACGCGAAGGTAAAAAGAACAAAAGGATTTATTCTTTCATGTATCGCAATACTTTGTGAATTAAAACGTTTAATGTCTTATCCGCAATTATAAATGTATATTTGCGGAATTATTCTCCTTCTTAGCAGACTGGATCCTCTTTACCCAAGGTAAGCTCATCAAGTCATAGGTTGTTGAGCGTACAAGCAAAATCAACTTTCAGAAACTACCATTTTTTCAGGAGGTTATTATTT
>JBDTIC010000357.1:0-4639 GCA_039936595.1 Ginsengibacter sp.
ATACGGTTGCCGGACTGGAACTGGCAATGGATATTCTTCGAAGAAGAAAAAATCCTAACAAGCAAATATTCATGATTACTGATGGTAAACCAACTTGTTTGAAAATAGGAAAGCGGTATTATAAAAATAGTTTCGGTGTGGACAGAAGAATTTTAAATCGCTGTTTGAATCTTGCGGCACAATGCAAAAAATTAAAAATACCCATCACTACTTTTATGATTGCAAGTGATCCTTACCTGCAAAGGTTCGTAACAGAATTTACGGAAACAAATAACGGAAAGGCTTTCTTCGCATCACTTGACAGATTGGGCGCTTTTATCTTTAAAGATTTTGAAAGCGGTAAAAGGAAGACGGTTTATTAAGCCTCCTAACCCGATAACAATTGGAACATCGCAAAGGGGGACTTGCAGAATCTAAAAGTATGCAAATCCCGATTGATTACCTTTATTTATTAGATTGATATAAATTGGTAACTTTAATAAAAAAGTTCATATGAAAGAAATTACGATCATATACCTGGTAATTCTTCAGAACTTATTATAGAATTAGTAGAGAGATTGGGTGGTAGTGTTTGATAAAAAAGAAAGAGAAAACAAAGAAGAGACAAAGGCTAATTACAGATCTCAAAAAGAAGTTGTGCAATCCGGCAAACAATTGAAATAAAGAAAATAATGATCATATCTTTTATTGGGAAATGGAAAGAAATTAACATAACGCAATAAGAAAGAGAAGAATCATAGTGAATATCTAAAAGGTATTTGAGAGCAAATTAAAAAAATCAGAAAAATAAAAAATGGACATACAAAAAGTAAAAACCTTAGGACAACTAAAAGAAACTAATTATAAACCGAGATCCATTAAAGAAGAATTAAGAGAGAATCTTATCAAAAAAATCAGCAAAAAAGAAATCACTTTTCCCGGAATTATAGGATACGAAGATTCTGTGATTCCTGATACGGAAAGGGCGTTGCTATCCCGGCATAATATTCTGTTTTTAGGCTTGCGGGGTCAGGCAAAAACCCGTATGGCACGCCAGATGATCGATTTGCTGGATGTGTATATTCCGGTCATTGAAGGTAGCGAAGTCAACGATGATCCCTTCAATCCTTTAAGCAAATACGCCAAAGACCTGGTAGCGGAAAAAGGAGATGATACTCCCATCTCATGGCTACACCGCAAAGACCGTTACGGAGAGAAATTAGCCACACCGGACGTGAGTGTTGCAGATCTTATAGGCGATATTGATCCCATAAAGGCAGCAAATTTAAAATTAAGTTATGCTGATGAACGAGTGATTCATTATGGCATTATTCCCCGCAGTAATCGTAGTATTTTTGTTATCAATGAGTTGCCTGACTTACAGGCACGGATCCAGGTATCTTTATTTAATATCCTGGAGGAAGGTGATCTACAGATAAGAGGCTTTAAATTACGATTGCCGCTGGATATCATGTTTGTATTTACTGCTAACCCTGAGGATTATACCAATCGTGGAGCGATTGTTACACCACTCAAAGATCGTATCGAAAGCCAGATTCTTACACATTATCCTACTACGATAGAAAATGCCTTATTTATAACGGAGCAGGAAGCTTCTATTCATAGTGATCAGCTTAAGAAAGTGAATATCAGCGATCTGGTGAAACGCCTGATTGAGCAGGTTTCTTTTGAGGCGCGAGCCAGTGAATTTGTAGATAAGAAAAGTGGAGTATCTGCAAGGCTTACCATTGCTGCATATGAAAATGCAGTAAGCGCGGCGGAGAGACGTGCTATTATGAATAAAGAAAAAGAAACGCAGATTTGGATCAGCGATCTTACCGGAATCATTCCTTCTATAACCGGTAAGATAGAGCTGGTATATGAAGGAGAACAGGAAGGCCCGTACCAGGTTGCTTATAACCTCCTTGAAAAAGCAATACGCACACAGTTTGTAAAATATTTCCCCAATCCGGAATCTTATAAAAAGAGAAGAACAAAGGAATCTGTTGTAGAAGAAAGCCCTTATAAAGCTATTAGCCGTTGGTTTGATGCAGGCAATCAACTAAATATTTCTTTTGGCCTAAAGGATGAAGATAAGATTCAATTGCTTTATAAAGTGGATGGGCTTTTTGGGTTAGTAAAGAAGCATTTCCCCAATGCCAGCACTAAGGAGAATGCACTGCTGATGGAATTTGTATTACATGGATTATCCACCTATTCATTGATCAGCAAAAAAGTGCTGGAGGGCAAGATTGAATTCAAAGATTTAATGGGAAGTATGATTAACCTTAGCCCGCAGTCCTTCAGCGATGAAGAGCTGGAATAAATCCAGTGTTAATTTTGTTAGATAAAAAAAATTATTAAAAGCTAATGGGCAAAGATATCCGTTAGCTTTTTTTTATCAGCTTACTCCACTACCATTGTCAATTACATTTTCTGGTTTTACAAAATGCAATTTTCCTGATTTATCTTCAGCCATAAGGATCATACCATTACTTTCTATTCCCCGCATTTTTCTTGGAGCGAGATTGGCAACCACCACTACTTGTTTGCCTGTAATTTCTTCAGGGGTAAAATGCTGTGCAATACCCGAGAGAATGGTTCTTTTTTCAAAACCCATATCTATCTCCAGTTTCAATAATTTGTCAGCTTTTTCTATTTTTTTTGCCGAAAGAATGGTGCCGACCTTGAGATCAATTTTTGCAAAATCTTCAATGACTATTTCAGGCTTCAGATTCGGTTTCTCAGATTTATATTCTCCCACTTTATTTTCTTCGTTTTTGCTGTTTGCTAATTGCGTATTGCTTGCCGGCTGATTGTTATCTTCGGATGCTTTGCCCAACTTCGCAATCTGTGCTGCTACTTCTGTATCTTCTATCTTTCTGAATAACAATTCAGGCGCTCTTAAAGAATATCCTGTCTTTAATAAGTTCAATTTTCCTCCATTTTCCCATTCCAGCATTCTTTCCAACACCTTCATCATGTGGCATATCTTTTTTGCTGTAAAAGGTAAAAATGGGTTAATAAAAATCGCAAGATTAGCACATAACTGTAAACAAATATGAAGGCAATTGTCTATTAGGTTTTGTGCATCAGTTGTGAGTTGACCATCATCGGTTGTTTGTCTTGCAACTATCCACGGCTGTTTATCCTGCATATATTTATTGCCTTTTCTTGACAGGTCAATTACTTCATACAAGGCTTCACGAAATTTATATTGCTCTAATAAATTCTCAACTTTAGTTTTAGTGAGGCCAAACTCTTCAATCATTTTTTTATCCGCATCATCAAGGATGTTATTATGTAGAGGTGGCACTTTCCCTTTGCATAGTTTATGCATTAAAACAAAAGTGCGGTTCACAAAATTTCCGAAGATGGCTACCAACTCGCTGTTGTTTCTATCCTGGAAATCTTTCCAGGTAAAATCATTATCCTTTGTTTCTGGAGCATTGGCACAAAGTACATAGCGAAGTGTATCCTGCTGTTCAGGGAAGTCTTTTAAATATTCATCTACCCATACGGCCCAGTTGCGGCTGGTGGAGACTTTTTGCCCTTCGATATTTAAAAATTCGTTAGCAGGAACATTATCAGGCAATACAAAACCTCCGTGTGCCTTCAGCATAGCTGGAAAAATAAGACAATGGAAAACGATATTATCTTTCCCTATAAAATACACAGCTTTTGTATCCTCTTTGCACCAGTAATCGGCCCATGAATTAGTGAGCTCTTTAGTTGCCGAAATATATCCGATTGGCGCATCAAACCAAACGTACAACACCTTACCTCCTCCTCCCTCTGGGGCCGGCGGGCTTGGAACTTTAATACCCCAATTGCTGTCGCGTGTCATGGCGCGCGGCTGCAAACCTTTATCCAGCCAGCTTTTACATTGACCATACACATTGTTTTTCCATTCTTTATGATCTTCAAGTATCCATTGACGTAGAAATTCTTCGTAATTCTGCAAAGGGAAATACCAGTGTGTAGTTTTCTTTTTCACAGGGACCGCATCGCTCAATGTACTATGCGGATTTATTAATTGTTCGGGACTTAAAGAAGAACCACATTTTTCGCACTGATCTCCATAAGCATTCGGGTTTCCGCATATCGGGCATGTACCGGTGATGTACCTGTCTGACAGAAATAATTTCTTTTCTTCATCATAAAATTGTTCTGTTTCTTTTTCCTCAAACAAACCTTTTTCATACAAATTCGAAAAAAAATCCTGTGAGGTTTTATGATGAATAGCATGAGAGGTGCGGGAAAAAATATCAAACGAAATACCCATTTGTTCAAAGCTGTCTTTAATGATCGTGTGATATTTATCCACTATTTCCTGTGGTGTCACGTTTTCTTTCATTGCCCTGATGGTTATAGGAACACCATGTTCATCGGTACCGCTTACAAATTTTACATCCAGCTTTTTGGCTCTTAAATAACGTGCATAAATATCGGCAGGAAGGTAACAACCCGCTAAATGCCCGATATGGAGAGGCCCATTTGCATAAGGTAACGACGTGGTAAGAAGATATCGCTTAAATTCTTTCATATTTGTCTATCTTTTTTCAGAATATTCTTGCGTGAACAATTCACTATTTGCTATTCTTTACATTATTAAATTAAAACACTAAAGATGACGGCAAAAGTACCTAAAATGAAGTTG
>JBDTIC010000358.1:0-3845 GCA_039936595.1 Ginsengibacter sp.
AGAAGCTAACACCTTCAGATAACATCGGCGTATCGCTTAGATCTTGAAAATGCCCATCCTTATAATTCGCGGACTGCATTATCTTTTTCAAACGATCTCCTGAAGGCAACTTTCCAAACCTGGGCAGATTTAAGAAAACAAAAACAGCTATAATTAGTAAAAAGAGAATGGAGATAATTATCAGCATAGTGGTCTTGAACCGATTTTTATTTTATAAGGGGGGGAAATTAGTTCTTCGCAAAAATAAATCATTTCACCACCTTTTTTTATGTCGCCGGAAGGGATTTAACAGCCATATTAGAGGTTGGTTTGTTTATTGCAATTTTCGTTCTATTATTTTTTCCTAAGAATAGTAATCTGCAGACTCCTGCCCGAATGCCAGCCCAAAAGAATCACTCTGGCGGGGACTCGTTCAGGCGGTTGCCTGTTTGATGGGAGAATGACTTTTGATCAAAGTATATCCGGACCAATTGGATGGTCTTCATACGCCTGGTCCCTTACAGAAGACCTTACTGAGACAAGAGAAAAAGGGTAGACTACTTTTAAAAGTCTACCCTTCTTTTCATCTTTTATGAACCTCCATAATGCTTTTACCTTTAGGTGAACAGTCCGTGTTAAAAATCAAAAACCAGAAACCTAAGAGTTGTATTCGTGAACTATGAAACGGGCATTTGTACCTGCCTCTCTTGCAACAGCAATATGTCGGGATCTTCCGGTTCCGCGGGCATTTCCCAGGGCAATTGCCGTAGCATAATAATCGCCACCCCAACTTTTACCCCCTTCCATTAAGGGAGTGAAGTGATTTTGAGCATCATCAAAAAGAAAATATCTCCCGTTTGTTCCAGCTTTCCTGGTAACTGCTATTTCGGCTCTTCCGTCTCCATCCACATCAGCCATAGCTATTCCTGTGGCATAATAAGAACTTCCCCATTCTTTCCCACCGGAATAAATTTTTCGAAATTGTTTCTGAGCATCGTCATATATAATAAAACGTTAATTACTGCTCGCCTTTCGCGCTATCCCGATTTCATCACGTCCATCCCCATCTACATCTCCAAAGGCAATCGCTGTCGCATAATAATCACTTCCCCATTCATCACCGCCTGAGAGCATTTGTTGAAAGTTTTCATAATTCCCGTTTATAGCCTTGTAAATAAAAAATCTACCATTGCTACCTGCTTTTCGGGTAACCCCTAATTCCAAATAACCATCGCCATCGACATCACCGAAATCTATACCAGTTGCATAATCCCCTTTGCCCCAATTGCCTCCACCCTGAAACAGTAGTTTAAAATTCTTTCCGGCTCCGGCAAAAACAAAAAAGCGACTATTCGAACCCTGGAATCGAGTTACTCCAATCAAAGGTGTACCAAACCTATCCACCTTGATAGCTACATCAGTAGTATAAGCACTATCCCCCCACTCAACACCACCTGAAAATAACTGATCTACTACTCCAAATGATCTGTATTTGATTATTTCAAATCGCATACCGCTACCAGCTTTTCTGCCAATAATGATTTCATCTTTTCCATCACCATCTATATCGCCGGTTGCACAGCAGGTGGCATAATTACTACTACCCCAGTCTTTACCTCCTGTATATATGAAAGGAAAGGGTTGTGAAACATCGCTACCATCACCCAATATGTAGTAACGGCCATCACTCTCCGCCTTTCTGGTAATAACTAATTCATGAGCTCCACTGTTTCTTACGTTTCCAAAAGCTACACCTGTCGCATAATTTTTTTTCCCCCAAAGGTGGCCACCATCAAAAGCAGTGCGAACAGGGTACAATTCCTTTAATCCTTGAATATCAAGGCTGGATAAAAAAGGAATAGCACTACGTGCACTACCAAGTCGGGTGAGTGGAATTGAACTGTCTCTTGGCTGTATGGAAGGTCCACCGGGTGATCCGCATATATTTCCTTCATTATCTGTAGTAAAGGCGTTGGCATCGTAATGCATTACTGAATCATAATCGTAGGGTCCAATGTCTTTTGCACCAAGATTAGCCTTTCTAAAATTTCCTTCTCTTCCCGGACAAATATTATTTTTAGTTCCATTTGTGCCATCATTTACCTGAACATATGCGTTACGGTCATTCCGGCATTGTTCGTGAAGTACACCTAAAGAATGAAGAATTTCATGAACAATACCTCCAACATCAAATCTTTCGTTCAATTGAATATACTGTTTACCACCTTTTCTTCCAAGATAAGAGGAAGAAGCTCCTGCATCTGTACTGAATGTAAAGATTACTCTGTCCGGAAAAACATCTGACGCAGGGACAAATTCAATATTTGTGTTATTGGAAATATGCGTCATAGCTTCAGTGATCCTTGCCCGAAGAAGGCTATTAATATTAGAAAATTCAAAAGGTAATATTGCTCCATCCCATAATTTATTCTGAGCGCTTACAGCCACTAAGGCTTGACTTCTACTCACGGTTTGAGGAATAGTGGCACTACGAATGCTGTTGATTTCAGGAATATCTATGTGTGGGGACGGTGCAGTATTCTCTGCAATTCGTAATTCCTCATCCAAATCCACAACCTTCCCCAAAACAATACCCCCATCGAGAACAGCTACCCCATCAAATACTTCATAGGTCAATTCTACAGGATTCGCATGGCCGGGCAGTATTACTCTTGAAGTGCGGATCTGCCCTCTACGTCCCGGAGCATAATTGCAAATTTCCGGTAGGATACGAACAATAGTCGATTCTGTTTTTTCTAAAAAGAAATTTAAAGTTTTGTAGCTATCACTTTTTGCAATAATAATGGCTTTATTTTGTTTTTTAAATCCTTGTTTCTGAACGGAATAAGTATAGTTCCCAGGTTGGATTTTTATTTGATAAGTTCCATTTGTTTGGCTAAGAGTTGTCGCACTAAAGCCTAACCGGATAAAAGCAATGGACACTTTTTCAATTACTTCTCCCATTGTACCATCTGAATTTCTTTCAAAAATTCTACCTTTTACCCAGGTTCCATCATTATCTTCTTTTTTTGCCTCTAAAAAAATATTTAGAGTTTGAAGATCCCTATTGAGTATCGCTGCAATATTTTGAGTTTCATACCCGGTTTTAGAAACTTTTACATTATACCTCCCAGGCGGTAATTCGGCCATATAGGTTCCTGCAGCGGCAGTAGAAATCTGGAAACTTTTATTTCCGGTAAACTGAAGTTGGGCACCCTCGATAGGATCACCTATAGATCCGTCATTGCTTTTTTGATAAACTCTTCCTGCAAATTTGTTCATGATTTATATGTTTTAGTGAAGATTCGTTTATTGCCGAAAGGATTGTACATTGCGCACTAATCCATATACCCTGAGTTATTAACCTCAAAATATAAATTCCATCAAAAAGGGGGATTTTTAAATACGAATGAACTTATATCAATTCCTGGATATTACCAAAAGAATTATTTTATATCGTGTTAACTTACAGTTTTTTAAAGTAATTACTTTTAAACAACCTACAGCACAGGAATGGTTAACGCTCATAGTTATACGACAAAGCTTGCGTTAGTACAATGTTTATATGCCCTGACCCATGAGATATGCATAAATCGGAAACGATAACTATTCCAAACATGTAGTTGAAAGCGGGTAAAAACAAAATAAAAATGCCGGGCAAAAAAGGAGGTATCCATTTAGAAGGTAATAAAATACAATAGCAAAAAGCCCCCTATCCTCTCACCAAAAAATTTGGCTGAAACAAGAACGTTATTCAAAAAAGCTATTCCGCTTTTGTAAACGTAAATGAATACACGAAAGGTGGCAACACCAATCCATAATTGAGCGGAGTTGCTTTAGTTTGCTGCACTTTAATAACCGGCGTT
>JBDTIC010000359.1:0-4728 GCA_039936595.1 Ginsengibacter sp.
TTTTCTTTTCTTTTTTAAAAATATTAAAAACCAAACCTCCCATCAAAGCACCATATAATGTGCTGTTTACAGGTCTCGAAGTAATAGCGCAGGTGCCGCTATTGCATCCTACAAAATGATAATAGAGATAGCCGCCAATTGCGCCAAGAAAAACACCGATAATCGCGAGCTGGTATTTTTTTAAAAAATTTTTCATGGTTTGCATCGTTCTATATTACTAATTAGCCAAAACCTCAACTGCCAGTTTATTATTAAAAATCTGAAGGCCGTTATAATTTACTTCCCAGGTTACAGGCAACGCTTTCTTCAACATGCTGCTCACTCCACAATATTTTTCCTGCGAATCGGTGACGGCATTTAGGGCAGCCTCTTTGTTTTCCCTTGTGCCTTTAAAATCATAAATCACGTGGATTGCTGTGTATTCTATGGGTACGCGTTTACTGGTCTCACCAATAACTTTCATGTCAAACTCATCAGGAATTTTATCTGCTTTTCTTAAGATTGCAGCAATGTCCATTCCCGTGCAACCCGCAAGAGCAGTAAGAATAAGAGGTTTTGGAATTGGCCCACTGTCTTCGCCACCTACTTTTTCGGGACCATCCATTACAACAGTGTGCCCATCTACCAATGCATTGAACTGCATTTTACCCATCCATTGTACATCTATTTCGTGTGCCATTTAATTTAATTTTTCTTGTTGTTCAATATATTTTTTTCTTTTCGTTGAGATGCCGAGAAAGTGCCATATCGGGCAAAAGTTGATGAAGGTAGTTATTAAAAGTACGCTTGCTACAATCAATAGGATTACTGCCAAAGTTCCGGAAATTACATTGGTAAAGTATAATACCAGGACAAGGGCGGCGATGAGAACTCTTACCGATTTGTCAATAGGTCCAATATTTGCTTTCATTTCGTGATTTGTTTTAAGATGAATATTTATAAATTGCTAATTACCTTTTCCAATTTTTCTCTTACCTCCATTGCCAAGTTGCCAAGAGCATCATTTTTTACAGCCATCATCGAAGCAACAGGATCAACAGCAGAAACTTCTACTTTGTTGTTTTCATGTTCCTGAACAATGATGTTGCAGGGAAGCATAGCGCCTATTTTATCTTCTGCTTTCAAGGCTTCGTAGGCAAAATGCGGATTGCAGGCTCCAAGAATCCGGTATTTTTTAAAATCTACATCCAGCTTCTTTTTTAAGGTTTCCTGTACATCAATTTGAGTGAGCACACCAAAACCTTCCTTCTTCAAACCCTCTGTAACTTTTTCAATTGCTGTATCAAAATCTTCATGCATTGTTTTTGAAAAATAGTAGCTCATTATTATTTATTTTTAGTTGATTACTTACTTGAATGCAAATGTCATTCAATGTAAATGCCTGCACGGTTACTTATGTTACACAAGCCATATTAATTAAAAAAAACCTGTTGGCAATGCATCAACAGGTTTTTCGAAGAAGAAACTTTACGGCTCGATAATTACTTTCATTGCTTTTTCTTTGCCGGCATTTCCAAAGACTTCATACGCTTTGATAATATCAGCCAATTTAAAATGATGTGTGATCAGTTTTTTAGGGTCTATTTTTTCTGATAAAACGACTTTCAATAGCATTGGGGTTGTATTTGTATTTACCAGTCCGGTTCTTAATGTAATGTTTTTGATCCAGAGGTCCTGAAGTTTTAGATCTACACTTTTACCATGCACACCTATAACAGCAATATTTCCGCCCGGTCGAACAATATTTTGACACACATCAAAAGTGGCCGGAACTCCTACCGCCTCGATCGCTACATCTACACCATCTTTTGTTTCAGAAAGAATTCTTTTTACAGGATCTTCTTTTGCAGAATTGATCGTGTCAGTAGCACCAAATTTCTTAGCCATTTTCAGACGGTTCTCATCCACATCGATCATATAAATTTTAGCAGGAGAATAAAAAAGTGAAGTAAGTAAAACAGACATCCCGATAGGACCCGCTCCTACAATGGCAATCGTATCACCAGGTTTTACGTTTCCGTTCAACACACCAATTTCATGGCCCGTCGGCAATATATCACTTAGCATTACTAATGGCTCTTCATCGGATCCTTTAGGGATATGATGCAGGCTGTTGTCTGCATGAGGGATGCGTACATATTCAGCTTGTGTTCCATTTATTAAATGCCCAAGAATCCAGCCGCCGTCTTCACAATGAGAATACATTTGTTTTTTGCAATATTCACAGGTACCATCGGAAGTAATACACGAAATAATCACATGGTCGCCTTTTTTAAAGCTTCTGACGCCTGAGCCTACTTCTTCAATTACCCCAACTCCTTCATGCCCAAGTGTAGTTCCCGGTTTGCAGGATGGCGTTTTACCATGCAGAATTCCGAGGTCTGTTCCACAAATAGTGGTTTTAATTATTTTTACTAAGGCATCGGTTGGTTTTTCAATGCCGGGTTTAGGAATGTCTTTTAATTCTATTTTTCCCGGGCCACCATAAACGAGACCCTTCATTGTTGTTTTCATAATCAATAAATTTAATGTGAAAAATGTTTTTGTTGCTAATAAATGACCTGCCAAAATGAATAAAAAATATTCTTTCCGCGTTCTTTCTATTATAGTTTCAAATCCTTCTTATACGCTGTCCGTGCATCCATTTGCGTTTATGCAAGCGTAATTTTATTTCTTCCAAGCTGTACCAATCCTTCATCTTCCATTTGTTTGAGAAGTCTGGAAACCACTACACGAGCCGTGCCCAGCTCATTAGCCAATTGCTCGTGAGTTACATTGAGCGTTTTGCTGTTGGTATGATCGCATTTCTTTTTTATAAAATTTAACAGACGTTCATCCATCTTTTTGAAAGCAACCGCATTAACTACCTCGAGCAATTCTTCAAACCGCTTATTATAAAGCATGAAAATATAGTCTAACCATTGCGGAAACTCTTTAGTGAAGAGCGATACTTTTTCCATGGGTAAAAAGAGTATTTCAGTATCCTCTTCGGCAATTACTTTTACTTTGCTTAACTCTTGATGCATGCCTCCAAGGAAAGACATAATGCAACTTTCACCTGCTTTTAAATAATAGAGTAAAATCTCTTTACCTTCTTCATCAGTTCTCATCACCTTTGCTATTCCTTTAACAACTATAGGGATGCCACGGATATTAGCGTTATCATTTAAAATAATTTCTCCTGCCGGATATTTTTTTTGAATGCTGTGCTGATATAACTTTTCTTTTAGTTCAGGAGAAGATTGAAACTGGGTTATGTAGTCTAATAATTCCATTATTTTGAGCCAAAGTTATCTTTCTTTTTTCCCTTAGATACCCATCATAATCACTCTGAAAGCTGATATGTATCATGTGAAACTGAGGATCACAATAGATTTTGCATTTGTCGTTTGTGGCATTCCTCTAAAATATAAAATGGAGTAAGTGAATTATTAATCGTGAGCAGATTACTCAGTCATTTCCTCCAAGGATCTATTCATGGCCAAAGTTCTGCGGGTTTGTTATTTGAATAATTATAACGAGCTTTTTAACAATTAAAGCAGTTTTTTATTTTGTGTCGACTTTACAAATCATTCTTCAAAACTTCCCAAACAGTTTCCGCTACTATTTTATGTCCTTCTGCGGTTGGATGAATGCCATCGCGCTGGTTGAGCCTGGGATCTCCACCCACACCTTCCAGCAAAAAAGGAAGGAGTTTAATGTTATTTTTCGATGCGAGACGGGGATATATTTTTCTGAATTGGGTAGTATAATCCGCGCCCATGTTGGGTGGTATCTGGATGCCTTCAAGAATTATTTTTGCGTTGGGATACTTTGTTTTTACTGCATCAATTATAGATTGCAGATTTTTTTCCGTTACAGATAAAGGAATGCCCCGCAGCCCGTCATTTCCCCCTAATTCAAGAACGAAAATAGTAACCGGCTGCTTTAATATCCATTCAATGCGGCTGTTCCCGTCTGAGGTAGTTTCGCCGCTCACTCCTGCGTTGATCACATTGTAATTGAGATGTAAAGAATCTATTTTATCCTGTATCAATGCGGGATAGGCTTCTGAAGGATCAACGCCATAGCCTGCAGTAAGACTGTTGCCGAAAAATAAAATAGTTTTCTTTTTGGTTGAAGAATCAACAGAATTACTCTTCGCCTCTTCTTGTTTTTGTGGGACGGATTCCTGGGAATTATTATTACACGATGCCATCGCAAAAAACAAAATCAGCAGACAACAGGTGCCACTTTTTTTAACTAATTTATGGATGATATTTTTATTGATGTTCATTAAGAAGCGCATTAAGTGTTTTTTTATAATCGGTAGCATAGATAAGTAAACTTCATCTTTAAGTTGCTGAAGAGTCATAGGCTCGGTTTTGTTTTGTAATAACGGGTTTTAACCCGTTTCAGATATCAGAAACATCCAGGTGAAGTCAACGGGTTAAAACCCGTTGTTACAATATCCATCGATACTACGCATCTGCCTGAATCCGTTTTTCAGTTCTTTTCTCCTTCCGTAACAAGTTGGACAAAGGCATCGACATTTATTCAAAATAGAAAATATTTTATTACAATTTACAGTCCAGAACTAAAACACATTTTAACTTTAAAACACGAGATGGTCACAGTGACATTTTTTTTAAATACTTTCATTCATAAATTTTCATCTATTACAAAGATACCTTCATGTATTTTTAAAGTAGTTTTAAAATGATGTAAGTTTTCTTTCAGTGTAAGCAA
>JBDTIC010000360.1:0-3704 GCA_039936595.1 Ginsengibacter sp.
ACGATTTCGGATCTCCCGGAGGAGAAGGCATAGAATTGTTTTTTAATGATAAGCCGATGTGGATATCACGGTATCCTAATAAAGGGTTTGTAAAAATAACAGGATTGCTCAATGAAGACCCGGTAGACGTTAGAGGAACAAAGGGTGATAAAGTAGGGAAGTTCAATTATGACGACTCACGAATCAATGAATGGAAGAATGAAAAAGATGCGTGGGTTGATGGATATTGGTTTTGGGACTGGAGTGAACAGCGACAAAAGATTGCAAAAATTGACACGCTTAAAAAGCTGATCGAAGTGGAACCTCCCTACCACACTTATGGTTATCGTGTAGGTCAATGGTTTTATGGATTTAATCTTCTTTCGGAAATAGACGAGCCAGGCGAGTACTATGTGGACCGGGAAAAGGGGATACTCTACTTTTATCCACCATCTGATATTAAAAAAGGACATTCTTTTGTCTCCGTAAATAAAAATATCATCAGCCTCAATAAGGTGCCATTTCTCACTATTCAGGGGATGATATTGGAAGGTAGTCGCGAAACTGTGGTTGAAATGCAAGATTGCAATGATGCTTTATTGGTAGGGTGCACCATCAGGAATGCCGGAGATGAGGCGGTCACCATACATGGCGGAATGCGCAACGGTGTCGTGGGTTGTGATATATATGGCGTGGGTGCCGGGGGTATTAACATCACAGCAGGAGACCGCAAAACTCTTGTAGCCGCCGCATGTTTTGCAGACAATAATAACATACACCACATCGCCAGAATCAAACGCGTTTATTATCCCGGCATCTCCCTTAACGGCGTGGGGAACCGTGCCAGTCATAATCGTATTGCCCATCTTCCGCACATGGGTATATATTTCAGTGGAAATGATCACTTAATGGAGTACAATGAAATATTTGATGTCTGTTATCAATCAAACGATGCAGGTGCCATATATGCAGGCCGGAACTGGACCATGCGGGGCAATAAAATTCAATACAATTATCTGCACGATATATCAGGCTTTGAAGGAAAAGGTTGTGTAGGTGTTTACCTGGATGATGCATTTTCCGGAGTTGACATTATAGGCAACGTGTTTGATAAAGTGACGCGTGCCATGATGATTGGTGGCGGCAGGGATAATAATGTCCTAAACAATATTTTTGTTGATTGTGTTCCTTCTTTGCATGTGGATGCACGGGGATTAGGATGGATGCATGAATCTCCTGAAGCCTGGATCAAAGAGGCAGAAGATAAAGGAACTATTTTAGGTACTGTTTATAATAAGCCTCCCTATAGCACACGGTATCCGAATTTAATCAACCTACTGAACGATGAGCCTGAAGCTCCCAAAGGCAATGTCATTTCATATAATGTTTGCGATGGCGGTGCGTGGGACACAAACGTAGGATTTTGGAGAACGTCGATTGAAGATAAGGCTCGGCCCTACCTGGAAATGAAAGATAATGTTGTGGCACTCAACTCGGCAGTAAAGGACAGTTTGTCTAAAAGTTTTTTAAGAGCCAATCCCTTATTTGTCAATCAAAAAAATCCGAAACAAGGAAAATATCAGTTGTCAGCTAATTCTCCGGCTTTGAAATTAGGCTTTAAACAGATCCTATTTGACAAAATCGGGCTTTACCAGAGTGATGAAAGAGCAAGTTGGCCTGTACCATAATATTCTGCTTTTATATTTGAAGTACGCAAATAGTATTTGAAAAAACGGAAGTAATGACAGTAGACTGGCCCAAGAAAATTATTTTCATATATCTCCTTATCGCGCTGAAATTCCAATTGGTATCTGCGCAAATTGGTCCTGACAGTACCCGGCCGAATAAATGGACCAATCATTTTCAATTAACCGTTGTTTCTCAGAGCCATTTTGGCTTTGAATCGTTATACAGTGGTAATAATAGCTTATCAAACGCGGCTGAATACGGTGCCACAAGTATTACTTCTACTTTATTTCTTGGCCGAAGACTATGGACAGGTGGCGCTTTTTATTTTAATCCTGAAATATCAGGTGGAAAAGGGTTAAGCTCGTCATTAGGAGTTGCAGGAGCTTTGAATGGAGAAACGTATCGCGTAGGCAATGTTGAGCCCCAGCTTTTTATCGCAAGAGCGTATTTTCAACATCAAATTCCGCTGGGGCCTACCGGTTATGAACATGTGGAGGATGATGCCAATCAAATAAATGGAATGATTCCGTCTGACAGGATCACTATCAGTGCCGGCAAGTTTGCCATCAGTGATTTTTATGACGATAACAAATTTAGCCACGAGCCACGCACGCAATTTCTCAACTGGTCTCTGATGTCGAACGGTGCCTGGGATTATCCTGCCAATACAAGAGGCTACACTTTTGGAATCGTAACACAATTGGTTAAACGAAACTGGTCAATCAGAATTTCAAGTGTTGCAGAACCCGCAATTGCGAATGCGCCAAGAATGGAATATGAGCTGCCGGGTGCACACTCGGAAACAGTGCAGGTCGAAAGGAAAATTTTTGTAAATAAAAAACCGGGAAAACTTCGTTTCATTATTTCAAATACACATTCTAAAGCACCATCGTACGTTGCAGGGCTAAAAGCAATTGCTGCGAATGACACCTATCTTTTAGCGGTTATTTCGGGAGATGCAGAAAGCAAAACGTACGGGGGTAAAAAGTTCGGATTGGGATTTTCCGGGGAACAGGCATTGTCCGATGATCTCGGAGTTTTTATGCGCGCCGGATGGAATGATGGAAAACATGTTTCCTGGGCATTTACAGAAATTGATCGAACATTGAGTGCGGGCCTTTCGTTGAACGGTACTAAATGGAAACGTCCGGGCGATATTTTTGGTGTCGCCGGGGTTGTAAATGCAATATCAGGAGTCCATCAAAAGTTTTTAAAAGCAGGCGGATATGGCTTTATCATTGGAGATGGCAATTTAAACTATGGCCATGAGGCAATTATGGAAGTGTATTATAGTGCGTTACTTTCTAAGTTTTTTTGGCTCACAGCAGATTACCAATTTGTCAATAATCCTGCGTACAATAAAGACCGTGGTCCCGTTAGTGCATTTGCTTTAAGAGGTCACGTAGAGTTTTAGGTAAAGCTCCACCAATTACTGACGACATATCATGGTTCTGGATAGCTGTCAACATAATCCTGAATTGCGAACTTAGGACTGCGACGCTTTGTAACTATGAATTTACTCCCGTGCAGCAAGCGGAAAATAATAAAGACACATTTGTCGGTTGATTATTGTAGTTACTACGCAAAGTGTTTTTAGCAGACTTTTCAAATCCATTTACTCATTACAATCCATTATTTACCGAAAATATTTTTGAATATTTACTACTTTGTAATCTAAATCGACTCTTTGTGAAACAATCCATGCTGGTGTTATTCTGTATCCTTACTCCTGTACTGTCTGCATTCGCACAGAACAAGGCAGAAGGTAAAAGAAATACCATTTCCTTAAATGGGAAGTGGCAAATAGCTGAAGGTACCAAAGAGGTAATTCCTAAAACTTTTGATCACACAGTGCAAGTTCCGGGGCTTGTCTCCCTCGCGGTTCCGTCTTTTAATAATGTCGGTCCTAAAGTAGAGGACAGGCGTAACATATCTCAATCTGATCCTTTGAGGGAAGCTTTTTGGTATCGCCGTACATTCACCGTTAAAGGTTCCATTCCGGCAAGGGCTACTTTAAAAGTTTCGAAGGCCATGTA
>JBDTIC010000361.1:0-5456 GCA_039936595.1 Ginsengibacter sp.
TATAATCAATTTCATTCCAGCTTCCATCTTTATTCAATGAATTCATCAAACCGAGAACTCTGTTTCTTTCGGGAAGATTCTTTGATAACAGAGTTCTGAGACGTTGGGTAATATGGATTACTTCCAAAGAATCAAATTTCTGCTCTTGAACGGGAGAAGTGCTCTTTCCACACAATGAAAGAAGAAATAAAAATGACATGAAACATAATTTAATTACATTCATTTTATTTTCAGATTTTAATAAACCCTCGAAATGATGACCAAAGCAATCCCTGTTTATTTCAATAAATTGTTACCGGCCCCACAAGCCCCATAGATTGTAGTGGTTGATCTTTTCTCTTTTCGTTTGTCCAGTACTGTGCTACCTCATTGTCTTTTAACGTTTTCATATAATTTCCCATAACGGTTACTACTTTTATTTCAATGGTATTTTCTCCATCTTTCAATAACTCATCAAGAGAGAACACTCTCGTACCATACCATTGTGTTCCCGCATCCTTTCCATTTATGGTTACTTGTGATATGCCAAAAACTTTTCCCAGGTTTAGATATTTCTTGTCTTTCGAATCAGTTAGGTTAAAAGTATTTTTATAAAATATTGTCCCGGAAAAATGTACGTGATCTATGGTGTCTTTTAAATCTAAAAGCACATCCATTTGCTCTTTGACCGAAGTTCCATTGGTATGGTTAAAAGTTACCTGCCACGTTCCCTCTATCGGGATGTTTTCTGCACCTGCAAGTGGTTTTGGTTTCCAGTCGAGACCTTTCTGTTGATTATCAAATAGGATCAACTTTGAATCTGCGGGGCCTAAATCGATGACCAACTTTCCACCCGTTAGTTTTAATTTAAAGCGGTCTCCAGTTACTGCATCCCACAGCCACGCCTGTCGCCTGTGAATGATTTGTTTTTGGAAAGTCGCTTCAAGGGTATAGTGATGTTCGTCACTCGAATTATTAAACATAAATATTTCGGCGTCTTTGGACTGGTAACGTACCTGGCTTACAAAAGGTTTGGGTGTTCTTATTTGTAAGTAGGGGGTGATGTTATATTTTAACTGTATGCTCTGGTACCAATCTATAAAATCATTTTCCGGCCGGTCCAGGAAAATAAATCGTTCAGGGATTTTTTTCATTTTGGTTACCCACTCCTCCACTTCGCGGTCTTTTTCAATATAGTCATTCCATCCTGATGATTTCTCCGGATAGGTTTCAATACAGAATATTCTTCCTCCATTAAAAACGAAATCATACATTTTTTTTGCGGTAGCAGGATTGATACTTTCGATGTTTATCAAAAACAAGGTATGGTATTTTCTGTTACCATAAGTCATGTGTCCGCTTTTAACTTCTGTGTTTTGTATTACATCTTCAGACACATAATCACAAGCATTTCCGTTTTGATGTATGGACTCCCAAATGAGCATTTGATATGCAGGATAAACTACAGTAGGAAATGGCTCATTTTGTGCTCCATACTTGCTCCACATATCCGGGAAGGGCGCTAACAACGCAATGTCTGCAAACATGGCAGCCTGTTGCAATAAAGCAGACAACCTTGTGCGATAATCGGTGTAATGTTTAAAGTAAGGCCAGAAATTATTTTTTTCATTGAAATAACAACCATACGTAATCCAGCCTGGAAAGGCTGCATCTTTGGGCGAATAATTAAATCCATGAAACACAGGTTGTGTTACTCCTGAAATGGTACTTTGATCTCCTGCAATTTTAAAAATTTCAAACGTTGCATTGAATACCATATCGGTGTTGGTCATCTCTTCCGAGCTGATTAACTTTTTATCTTTTAAATGCGCAGCCGATGAAACTATCTTGTTGATCATGGTGTTGCCCTGACCCAAATGCCATGGGTACCTCGTAAAATCTGCTTCAGAAATATCTTTGCCTATTCCATATTTCAGCCATGTTTCACATTCGGGTATATCAATTTCAAAACTTCCTTCTACGGGAAAATAGCTGCGGCCATAAGCTTGCGCACGTGATTTTATTTTATTGGCTGTGCACCATTCTGCAAAATTATGAATGAACGTTTCCCTGAATATCTCGTCTTTTGTAAACTCAAAATCATACCTCATACGCTCAAGCATACTGTTAAATGCTGTGCTGTACTGTACAGGATAGCTGTAATCATAAGTATTTCCCATACTTGCTATCTTAAAAAGGACAAAAGGTAAATAAGGATAAAGATCATAACCTCTTCTCTTTTTAAATTCACTCATTATATCCGCTGACCAGTTAGCTCCTTCAATTTCCAAACTATCCACAAAAAAAGAACGAATGTAGGGCGATAGAGGCCCTGTCTTTTTTTGAATGGTATCAGTAATGCGGTTCATGTATTTTTTAACTGCGTCCCCATTATAATGATTTAAAACGGGCCCCGTTCCTCCGGGTACACCCTGTATCACTTTCATAAAGCCGGTTATTTTTACCAACCCATATATTGCGTGTTTCCCTTCGGGAATGGATACCTTGATAACTCCGTTTTTTATCTGATTCGAAAGATCGGTTATCTCATCTATCCCATTCATAGGATCCGGGACCAACTTTACTTCCAGCAACTCCATGGTTCGCCCGCTGTACGGATTAGTAATGGCAGGGTCAGCTTCTTTGTAAAGATCAAAAACAGAAACTTCAGTAACCAGTGGCCCTTTCAATTTTTTAACTCCTATTACTACAACTTGCGAGCGCTCATCTCCTTCAAGAAATTCGCCGCCGCAAGGAAAACCTGTACCTAATAAAAGATCGCAAAACATTCCGAGCGATTTTGCCTCATCCAACGTAAATTTTAAAATTTCTATCCATTCATCGCTTAACCATTCTACTGTGCGTATGCCCATATCATCAGTGCGGGAGGGAAAAGAAATGGGATTGATTTCTACGCCACCGATACCAGCATCTTTTAAGATTCTTAACTCCCTTGCCAGTTCAGCTTTTTCTATTTTATCGCCATTCCACCACCATCTTACGTAAGGCCTGTATTGAATATCCGGATCTTTAAAAAGATGATACAAAGCATCAGCCTCAGGTTGACTGCTATCCCTGAGTATTTCTTTTGCAAACGAGGGTATGGAATTGATAAAAATCACTCCGGATGAAGTGAGTGTTCCTCTTATCAAAAAATTTCTTCTTTTCATTCTGTTTTAAGTTGTAATGGTGCTAAACATATTCTTTACTAAGAGATTTAGATTCCATCAATTAGGCCAGGAATTTCATAAGCGAATCAATTCCAATCGGATATGGAGTTGAACCGAATTCGAGGGGTAATGGTACATTTTTAAGCACCCTCTTTCCTGTTTAAGCGAGGCCTATTGTCCCATATGTTTTACCAGATTTTTATATAACCTTATCGCTTATCCTACCTTAATTTTGCTGCCACCATAGTTTTATTCCTTTTGTGTCTCCACCCATCGCTTGTTTTGCCTCATTATAATTGGTGCTATTAGTGGAAAGTTCGCTAAGCGGATAAGTGATCCTGTATGGAACAACCGTTACATTAGGATCAAGAATTGTATTTGGAACGACAAATAAATTATCGCCATTCGGTTTTTTAAAATCCAATCTTGTTCTGGTAAACCATCCTTGCAAACCCTGATTATACAAGGCAACCCATTTCTGTGATCCGATGATGTTTTTCCAATTTGCCTGGTCGTACGGATTATCAGTGAGAAAGGTGTTAGCATCTGTATCGCTTACCCCCCAGAACTTCATACTTGCTTTAACACCGTTTTGGTAAAAGGTAGCTGCATCTCCACCAACAGAAAAACCTCTCGCTGCAGCTTCAGCAAGATCAAATTGTAATTCTGAATAACTCATGATGTACCCAGGGAATGTCGGGCTATACACCTGCGAGCTTGGTAAAGAATACCTGACTATACCTCCGGTAAAATCTCCTATTCCATACGGTTTCCCAACAATAGCATTAGGTGTTGGCGCAATTCTCGCATACTTGGTTAATCGCGGGTCATTCGTCTCTTTTAAAAAATCAACAAGTGTTGCAGATACAAAATATGCGCTGGATATACCACCTGCAAGCATCTCGTTTAAAGGAAATTGATCTGGAATATCTTTCAGATAAGTAAATTTTGCTTCATCGTTTATACTGGAGAAAACTCCTGCACTCGCCTGTTCAATGATCGCTTTTGCCTTTACAGGATCGGCATTTAGCATCCTGCATCCTATACGTAGCTTTAATGAGTTGGCTAATTTTTTCCATTGAGCGGGATCACCATTATAAATTAGTTCGCCTGATACAAACGAAGGTTGGCTTGCATCTAAAACTGCGATCTGCTCGTCAAGTTGTTGAACCAAACCATCATAAATACTCTTTGAGTCATCATATTTCGAAGTCAATATAAGTTCGTCTCCCTTTAAAGCCTGGCTATAGGGAACATTGCCATAAGTGTCTGTAAGAACCTGATATATCCAAGCGCTAAGAATATTGGATATGGCATTTTGATTTTTTACGCCTGGCGGAGGGTTTAACTTGTTTATTCTTTGTAACTCTTGTATATTAGAAAGAGGAGTGCTATATAATGTCCAAAGAAGATTATTGGCACCCTCGTCCAGTTGATACTGGCTTTGAGATTCATTTTGTGTTTGTGAATAATATTGAGCATATAGCATACCAATTTGGTCATTTACACCAAGGCTATAAACAATATCAGACGCAGTTTTTTCAATGCCTGTAATCAGGAGGCTTGGCGTAACCTCGGTTGGCTTTGTAGGGTCATGATTAAGTTCTTCAAAACCTTTAGTGCAAGACTGAAACAAGCAAATAATGGGTAAAACGAATGAAAGTTTTATTATTGAATATTTTTTCATACAAATATTTTTAAGATTAGAAACTAATTTTTAAGTTGATACCAAGTGATCTCACAGATGGAAGGGCACCACCTTCTAAACCTATAATATTTGAGTCAGAGTTTATGATGTTTGAAGGATCCACGTTGGGTGCATTGGAACTAATTAACCAAAGATTTCTGCCATAAAGGGAAATGGTTGCATTATTAGAACGGATAGCCTGAATCCATTTAAGGGGTAATGCAAACCCAAGCCTTATTTCTCTTAAATAAATATAGCTGCCATCATAAGTGTTGGCCTTATTAATCCTGGTGCCGAAGTTATTTTTAAAATACAGAGGAGCTGTGATAGTGTTACTGTAGGGTGTGCCATCCTTTAATACACCCGTAACAGCTACGCCAGTCTCTCTAACGTTGTTAGCAACTGTTTCCTGGAGCATACCAGAGGCCAATCCGTACATATTTGTGTAAGAAAAGAAATTGCCTCCATGCTGAAAGTCAATCAAACCACTTAATACAATCCCCTTATAAGTAAAGCTATTAGTAAGACCGCCTACAAAATCAGGCTGGGTATTACCAATGATCTGTCCCCCGGTTGTGGGAACATAAAGTCCGTTGTTATCCACCACTTTCTGCCCTTTT